>NZ_JBNATZ010000064.1:0-11267 GCF_049701015.1 Desulfofundulus sp. | reverse complement strand
CGGTCAAAAAAGTTCCCATGGCGGGCGGAGGTATTGATGCCGGAAATAGCGGAAATAGAGATAGATAGTGGGGGAAATGAGCATGTCCGGTCTACGGGTTGGAGAACAGATGGTGCTGGAGGTGGAGGGTCTCAACCACAGCGGCGAGGGAGTGGGACGCTGGCAGGGGTTGGTGGTATTTGTGCCCCTGGCCGCACCCGGTGACCGGGTGCGGGCAACGGTGGTGGAGGTCAAGAAAAAATACCTGCGGGCCAGGCTGGAAGATGTGCTGGTCCCCGGTTCCGCACGCTGCCGTCCCCGCTGCCCTTCTTTTGCCCGGTGCGGCGGCTGTCACATCCAGCACCTTTCCTACGACCACCAGCTGCAGTACAAAACCGGGCTGGTGCGGGAGAGCCTTGAGCGGATCGGCAAATTGGCGGGGGTGAAGGTTTTGCCCGTTCTGGGCATGGACAACCCCTGGTACTACCGCAACAAAGTGAGGTTTCACGTGGCCTGCCGCGACGGGAGGCTGGCCCTGGGGCTTTATGCCCCCGGTTCGCGCGTCATGGGGCACTGGATGTCACCGGATACTCAATGCCACATCCTGGATGCAGAACTGAATAACCTGGCCCTCACCGTCGAATTTTTGATAAACAAGTACAGGGGGAGCCTTATGAAGGGCTCGGAAAACGTCCTGCCTTATATAACTTTGCGCAGGGGCGCGGCGACGGGAGAAACCATGGTGGTGCTGGCCACCACCGGGAGCAACCGGGACCGGTGGGTGGAACTGGCCCGGGAGCTGGCCGCTACCGCCCGCGTAACGGCAGTCGTCCAGCAGAAAGCCGCCCTGCCTGACGTGGAGATTGAAGCCGGACAGATCAGGACTCTTTACGGTAGGGGATACATGACCGATCGCCTGGGAGACCTCGTCTTTCGCCTTTCCGCTTCTTCCTTTTACCAGGTCAACCCCGTGCAGACCCGGGTTTTATACGAAAAGGTCAGGGAGTACGCTGGGCTTACCGGGCGGGAGAGGGTGCTGGATGCCTACTGTGGGGTGGGTACCATTGCCCTTTTTCTGGCCCGGCGGGCCCGGGAAGTGCTGGGCGTGGAGGTTTCCGCCCGGGCCGTGGACGATGCCCGTCAGAATGCCCGGCTCAACAACCTGGGCAATGTTTCCTTTGTCCGTGGGGCGGTGGAAAAAATTCTGCCCCGGCTCTTTGACCATGGTAGCGGTCCGGATGTGCTGGTGCTGGACCCTCCCCGGCGGGGGTGCCACCGGTCCGTCCTGGAAGCCCTGGTCAGGCACCCCGTGCCGCGGGTGGTTTACGTCTCCTGCGACCCGGGGACCCTGGCCCGGGACCTGGGTTTTCTGGCGGGTAACGGCTACCGGGTGGTGGAAGTCCAGCCCGTGGACATGTTCCCGCAGACCCACCATGTGGAGTGCGTGGCATTGCTATACTTACTCCGATAATCGGCTTGAGTCATGGCAGGAGTTCGGGTTTCTCAGGGCGAATGTATTAAAAAACAAAATTTTTTAAAAAAGGGGGAGGCATGGAAGATATTATGAAGATCCTGGCAATTAACGGCAGTCACCGCAAGGGGAAGAATACCGCCCTCATGCTGCAGGCGGTTCTGGATGAAGCCGCCAGGGCCGGTGCGGAGACGGAACTGGTGGAACTTGTCGATTACAACATCAAACCCTGTCTGGCCTGCAACCGTTGCCTGGGCAAAACGGAATGTTCCATCAAAGATGATGACATGGGCGTGCTGGCCGAAAAAATGCTGGCGGCCGACGGGATTGTGCTTGGTTCCCCCGTATACTGGGCCAATGTGACGGGCCTGATGAAAAATTTTATCGACCGTACCCGCTGGATGCACATGGCCAAAAACATGCTTCACGGCAAGGTGGGAGGAGCGGTCACCCACGCCGGCCTGCGGAACGGGGGGCAGGAGCACGCCCTGGCCATCATGGAGCGTTTCCTGGTTGCCCAGGGGCTTATTCTCGTTGATACCCGCGACCAGGGAAGCGGCATCAGCAACTGTGGGGCCATGGGAACCATGTTCAACAGCCTGGACGAAGGTAAAATCTCCTGGAAACGGAGCGTGCACGAGGATTTGCTGGCCCTCGAGGAATGCCGCCGCCTGGGCCGCAATATGGTCCACATGATCAAACGGTTGGTGCCTGGCACTTAACTTATTAACTTATTTGGTGGAGCCAGGAAAAAAAGCCGGTCATCCTGCAGGGTGACCGGTTGAAAGAGAACTTGTTCGGGGCGGTGGCCGCCCTTTAGAAAATAATTACCAGGATGCCGGCTATGAATACCAGCAAGCCCAGGAAGGCTATAGTTATTCCCAGTATCAGCTCGATGGTAGGGTTAAAATTCCTGGTTTCAATGTCCGGCATATCTGATTCCTCCTTTTTTCTGGCTTTGCTGGTTATACTATGTGTCATTCCTGACATTTGTTACCAGTAGCGGCGAGATATTTTTGCAAAAATAGACATCCCCCGTAAACCGGGGGATGTCTGATAATTCGTTTGCCTAACACTGCTCCTGCTTCGCAAATACCTTTCCACACCGGCAGCCGTACGTGACCAGGTGGTAGTCCCGGCGCTCCTGGACGCTCAGGATGCGCACCCTGCTGGAGAGGCCGTACAGTTTTTCGCCGCACTGGGGGCAAACCGTACCGGTGACGCAGTTGCGCGCCCGCACCACCGAGTACCCCGGCGTACGGGTGGCCTCCACCACGTAATCGGGGAAAGAGAACCTGGAGATGTTGTAGCGGTCCAGCACCGTCCGGATGGTCTTGAGCATGGTATCCCGGGCGCGCCCGGTCTGGCTGGTAAGAAAAACGTGGATGGCGGTCTGGATCACCTGCTGGTCTTCAATGCTGGGAAAGGGATAAATTTTGGCTGACATCTCTCACACACCTGCTCTTTGATTTCCGGTCTTTAAAGGCAGGCCGGTTTGTCCACGGATGGCGTAAAAATATTTGGCTGTCCGGAATCCTGCCTCACCAGATATTATTTCCAATTCAGTGCTCTCAAATAACCTGTTCGGAGCCGGGTTCAGCACGACCGGCCCGTTCCAGTACCTGCCGTACTGCTTCTATGTGCCGGCACCTGAAGCCCGGGTCGAGGCGGGAGCGGAAGCGGAAAGTGCAGCATGTACAGCTATCGGGCGTGGTGGTCAGTTCAATCCGGCAGTCCACCTCAACCACATGGGCTACACGGGGGGAAATAAAGTAGACGACCAGGTCGTTTACCAGGAACGGGGTTTTGATTATGTCCGCAGCCATGATAATTCTCCTTGCTGTTGATGTTGTTCGCGGTAAAGCCGGCTTTATGACTTCCTGACTATAAATTTGCCGCCGGTACTTCTTATTCCTGCCGCAAAATCAGGGGATTAAGGTCTTATTAAGTCTTATATTGTAGAAAGCCTGGTGGGTACTACCCGTTGACCCGCCGGTAAACAAGATAAGAGTACAGGGTGGTTATTGCTCCCGCCCCCATGATCGCGCCAACGCCTATCACGAAGTTGATGGGAGCTGGCAGGAAGGCTGTCACCACGTCTACAAGTCCGGCTGCGACAAAGACCGGGCCCGCGAAGCGGTGGGTGCGCCGCCAGACCTCCTCGCTGGCGAGAGTCCAGGGTGTGCGGATGCCGAAAAGGTAGTTGAAGCGTACCCGGGTCAGGTAGTTCCCTGTGATGATGAAAAGAATGCCCAGGGCCGGGGGGGTAACCCGGCTTACCAGATCCGCAGGGCCACCGAGGGCTGTAGCCAGGGTAAGGGCATAAAGTACGGCCAGGAAGAGTACCAGGCCGATGCGTACCGCCCGGTAAGCTTCCAGGAAGCGGAGGTAATTGTTTCTTTTGGGATCAAGGCAGGGGGAGAAGAGCATGCCCAGGTAAATTCCCGCGGCAAGCAAAGGCAGCGCGAAGGCCCCCCAGAAGCGGGAGAAATAGGAGTCGACCTCCCCCCGCAGGTTCCAGTGTGCCGGGACCTGTGCGGGCAAGTGCGGATATGTCACCGCTCCAGCCGCGAACATTAGCAGCAGAAGTACCAGAGCTGGCCAGTCCCTGGCCACCATCTCCCGGTCGACACGGTAGTTATTTCCCACTGCGCAATTCCTCCCTTCCATTATGGCGGTCCCGGCGGGTTAGAGAGCTGATCATCTCGAATAACCAGCCGGTAACATCCTGAAAAACCGTCGTGTTCAACGAATAAATGACATAGTGTCCTCTCTTCTCGTCCACAACCAGGCCCGCTTCTTTCAGGATGTTCAGGTGGTGGGAAATGGTTGGGCGGGAAAGATCAAAGGCCCGGGAGATCTCGCCGGCGGTCATATCTCCCCGGGCAAGGAGACGCAGGATTTCTCTCCGCGTGTCGTCCCCCAGAGCCTTGAAGACCATACTCAGTCCCATAATGCCAGGTCCTCCTGGTTTTCGATACTCATCGAATTGAATTGATTGTATTATTTGGTAAAAATCCCGATCAAGTAATGATATTTATCAAAGTATATACCGTAAAAGCAGGGACTGCAAGTTTTACGATGCGCCTCTTATATCTGGTATAATTCAGGCCATAAAAAGGGCCTGCAGTATGGCAGGCCTGAAGGCTTGTCGACAAGTGTCGGAGCCTTGCTCATTCTCGAGACCAGGGTTATGCTTGAGGGCCTGCCGGCAGGGGCAGGCCCTCGGGTCGATTCAAGGGTCAGCCTTCCTTGGCCGCCAGGGCCCGGAGAAGCAGCCGGTAAACCTCCGGCGCCAGGGCCACCAGGCTGTAGGGCCTTTGGGAAAGCACCCAGCAGGTGGCCACCTCGTCCATAGTTCCGAAGATCATCTGCCGGGCTAGGCGCACGTCCAGGTCGGCCCGGAATTCCCCGGTTTCGATACCACGGGAGACAACTCCCTCGATAAGCCGGGAATAAGCCCTCAGGGGTTCGGTTATCCCCTGGCGGATGGTGGGGTCCGATTGTCGCAGCTGGATTTGCATTACCGTGGCCAGGTGGCGGTCGGCCTCCAGCCTGGTGAAGTGCAACTCGATCAGGCGGGCCAGCTGCTCCGCGGCCCCGGTGCAGGCCTGCAGTTCCTGCTTTACCGCCGCAATGAACTCACCCATCTTCACCCTGAACAGGGAAATGAGCACATCTTCTTTGTTGCGGAAGTAAAGGTAGATGGTGCCGTCAGCCACCCCCGCCTCCCGGGCGATTTTCGAGACCTGGGCGTTGTGGTAGCCGTTTTCGGCGATTACCTTCACTGCCGCTTCAATAATAGCTCTGTACTTGTCCCCGCTCTTCCTGGCCACGTGCAGGCTCCTTTCTTTTGCTGGGGAATATTATACCACATATTTTTCCGCCTGCAGTACCCGTTCCGCAATCTGCCGGCGCAGGCCGATCAGGTCCACCGGCTGGTGTTTGCACATCCGCTTGACGATGGACAACTGGGTCTGCCGCATGTCCCCTTCAAACAGGAAACACATGGCGTCCCGGGCCCATTTCTCCAGCAGGGGGTAGGAGTCGTGGACATAGGCTTGGGCCAGGAGGAGTTTGGTTTCGGCCTCCCGGGGATCCGCCTCCCAGGCTTTCAGGGCCCGCAGGATGGCGCTTTCCATGGCGTAAATCTGGATGGCCAGGTCGGCCAGGATGCCGATGATTTCCTGCTCCCTGGCCAGCTTATCCATATATTTTTCCACTGCCTGGCCGCCCACCAGCAGGAAGAGCTTTTTGGCCATGGCCACCATGGCCCGTTCGGCGGCCAGGGGCTTTCCGTCGTCTTCCGGAGTGGCGGCCCGCAGGTTGAGTATTTCCCCGGCCAGGGCTTTGGCTGCCGGCAGGAGCGCCAGCTGTCCTTTCATGGCGCGGCGGACCAGGGTGGCCGGGATGATCAACCGGTTGATTTCGTTGGTGCCCTCAAAGATGCGGTTGATCCGGGAATCCCGGTAGAAGCGCTCGGCCGGGTAGTCCTGGATGTAGCCGTAGCCTCCGTAAATCTGTACCATCTCGTCCACTACGTAATCCAGCACTTCCGAGGCGAAGACCTTGGCTATAGAGCATTCAATGGCGTACTCTTCAATGGCTGCGGCTACTTCGGCACCGGTCGACTTGCCTGCGAGGGATTCCTCAATATTGCCGGTGATGCGGTAAACCATGCTCTCGGCGGCATAAGTCCGTGCGTTCATCTGGGCCAGTTTCTGCCGGATCAGGCCGAACCTGGCGATGGGCTGCTTGAACTGCTCCCGCTGCAGTGCGTATTTGGTGGCCAGCTCGATGGCCAGCTTGGCCGAACCGGTGCACCCCGCACCCAGTTTCAACCGGCCGATGTTCAGGATGTTGAAGGCAATTACGTGGCCTCGCCCGATCTCGCCCAGCAGGTTTTCCACCGGGACCCTGGCGTCTTCAAAAACGAGGCTGCGGGTGGAAGAACCCTTGATACCCATCTTCTTTTCCTCGGCCCCCAGGCTGAAGCCGGGGGTGTTCCGGTCCACGATGAAAGCGGTGAATTTTTCTCCGTCTATCTTGGCGTAGGTGACATAAACGTCGGCAATGCCCGCGTTGGTGATGAACATTTTTTCTCCGTTCAACAGGTAATGCTGGCCGTCGGGGGAAAGTACCGCCTTCGTCCGGGCGGAGAGGGCGTCGGAACCGGCATTGGGCTCGGTGAGGGCGTAGGCGGCAACCATTTCCCCGGTGGCAAGTTTGGGGAGGTAGCGCCGCTTCTGCTCTTCATTGCCGAAGAAGACGATGGGCAGGGAGCCAATGCCCGTGTGGGCGCCGTGGGCCAGCGAAAAGGAGCCGCCGGCCACGATGTTTTCGGTGATGATGATGGAGGCAATTTTTCCCAGGTCTGACCCGCCGTACTCTTCGGGTATGTCGGCGGACAGGAGGCCCAGTTCTCCTGCTTTGGCCAGCAGTTCCCGCATCAGCCCTTCCGGCTGGTGTTCCAGTTCTTCCACCCGGGGGGCCAGCTCGCTGGCTGCGAAGTCGGCCACTGTATCCCGGATCATGCGGTGTTCATCGGAAAAATCCTCCGGGGTGAATACGTCACCGGGGTTGATGTTCTCCAGTAAAAAGGCACCGCCTTTTTGCAACATGATGATAACCTCCTTCATTTTTTAGGGGCAGGTGTTCGGTTGTTTTTACCAGCCGGTTCGCACTGCCGGTACTACCCCAGGTTTCGCCGGGTTTCGTGGCCGGCCCTCCACAAAATCGCTCATGGTGCCGGCCGTCACCGGTTCTCTGGCCGGACAGTGCGTTCCTACACTCTTTCAAATACTCCAGCCGCTCCCATACCTCCGCCGATGCACATGCTCACCACGCCGTAGCGGGCCTGCCGGCGCTGCATCTCATAAAGGAGGGTGGTGGTCAGCTTGGCTCCGGTGCAGCCGAGGGGGTGTCCCAGGGCGATGGCACCGCCGTTAACGTTGATTCTGGCCGGGTCGAGTTCCAGTACCCTTATACAGGCCAGGGCCTGGGAGGCAAATGCTTCGTTCAGTTCGAAAAGATCTATTTGATCCTTCGTAAGGCCGGCCAGTTTGAGCGCTTTGGGAATGGCTACAGTAGGACCGATCCCCATGATTTCGGGCGGGCAGCCGCCTACGGCGTAAGATCGGAATACCGCCAGGGGCTTTAACCCCAGTGACGCTGCCTTGCGGGCGCTCATCAGTACCACGCAGGCTGCCCCGTCGCTGGTCTGGGAGGAGTTCCCCGCGGTGACCGTTCCTCCCAGCTTGAAGGCCGGTCGCAACCGGGCCAGGGCCTCCAGGCTCGTGTCAGGCCGCACGCCTTCGTCGGTATCGAAGACAAAGCTGTGTTCCACCAGTTGGCCGTTCTTCCGGGTCCTCTCGACCACCGTCAGGGGCACTATTTCATCTTTAAACCTCCCCGAGGTTATGGCTGCTGTGGCCTTCTGGTGGCTGGCCAGGGCAAAGGCGTCCTGATCTTCCCGGCTGATCTTGTAGCGTTCGGCCACGTTTTCGGCTGTGTAGCCCATGCCCATGTAGGCCTGGGGCATCCGTTCCATCAGCTCCGGGTCGGGCATACTCTTGTTGCCGCCCATAGGTACCAGGCTCATGCTCTCCACACCCCCGGCCACGTAAACTTCGGCGAAGCCGGCCATGATACGGGTGGCGGCAATTGCTATGGCTTCCAGTCCCGAGGAGCAATAGCGGTTTACAGTAACGCCAGGAATGCTGTCCGGCAGTCCGGCCTTCAGGACCACGTTGCGGGTGACGTTCATGCCCTGTTCTGCTTCGGGGAAGGCGCATCCGAAGATTACGTCGTCTATTTCTGCGGGATCCAGCCCGGGCACCCGGGCCAGGGCTTCTTTCAGCACCGCTTCCGCCATGACTTCGGGGCGGGTGTTCCTCAGTTTGCCCCGCGGGGCTTTGCCTACTGCCGTACGCACGGCGCTCACAATTACGGCTTCCTGCATCTGTTGAGATCCCTCCATTCTTAAGTAAGGCTTTCAAGTCACACGAATCTATTTACCAAAACCTTTATTAATTTCTTAGTTCCGCAAGGGCTTGTTGGTGGCCAGCATATGGCGGATCCGTTCGATGGTCTTGGGTTCGCCCAGGAGGCTCAGGAAAGCTTCCCTTTCCAGATCTAAAAGATCCTGTTCCGTAATGGTTGTGCCGGGAGTTACCCCGCCGCCGGTCAGCACGTAGGCAATTTTTTTGGCGATCCTGGCATCGTGCTCGGTGATCTGATTGCTCCAGCGCAGGGTTTCGATGGCCAGTTGCAGGACGGCGTAACCGGAAGTACCCACGGCCCGTACGGTGGCCGGGCGGGGAGGTTGGAACCCCTGGCGTGCCATTTCCAGCACCAGGTTTTTGGCATCGCCGATGACCCGGTCCCGGTTCATAGTGATGCGGTCGGTGGGACGCATGAAGCCCAGCTTGATGGCTTCTGGACCGCTGGTGGAGACTCTGGCCATGGCAATGGTTTCAAAAGCCCGGTTGATCAAAGGCTGGGCTGTGTTAATGCCTCCCACCTTGATCTGTGTTTCGGGTGTCTGCAGTTCCATGGCGCGCAGGACCATTTCCTTGCAACCGCCGCCCGCGGGCAGCAGGCCCACGCCCACTTCCACCAGGCCCATGTATGTCTCCGCGTGGGCATTGACTCTGTGTGAATGCATGCAGACCTCGCAGCCTCCCCCAACCGCCATGCTGTGGGGTGCAGCCACAACGGGCTTGGAGCAGAACTTCAGCCTCATGTTGGCCTGTTGAAACTCCCGTATCATCAGGTCCAGTTCGTCCCATTCCTCGTCTTCGGCCTGCATCAGAATGAGCATCAGGTTGGCGCCCACGGAGAAGTGGCGGCCGTAATTGCCGATGACCATGCCCTCGTAATTTTGTTCTACTTCTTTAACTGCATAATTAATCATTTCAACAATATCACTGCCGATAGCATTGGCTCTGGAATGAAATTCCAGACACAGCACGCCGTCTCCGATATCTATCAGGCTTGCGCCGGGATTGGATTTGATCACCCTGTTCTGCTCCTTCAGGGGGGCGAGGAAAATGACTCCGTCCGGGATGTACTCCTGCTTGCTTTCCCCGGTCCGCCAGTCGAAGATGTAGCGGGTGCCTTCCTTCTTTTCGTAGAAAGAGGTACGTCCCGAGGCCAGCAGTTTTTCCACCACGGGAGGCACGGCTTCCCCTTCGGCCTTCAGCCTTTCTACCATGCGCGGCACGCCGATAGCGTCCCACAGCTCAAACGGACCCAGGTCCCAGTTGAAGCCCCATTTCATGGCTTCATCCACGGACTGGATGTCATCGGCAATTTCGGGCAGTTTGTCGGCCGCGTATACCAGGACATCCTTGATTACGCGCCAGGCAAAGCGGGCACCTTTATCCTGGCCGGACAGAAGCGCCTGGAGTTGTTTGTCGGGCCCCCCGGCGTTTCTGGCCATCTCCAGCGAGGGGAAGCCTGCCTTCTGGCGCGGGCGGTATTCCAGGGTCTTGTAGTCCAGGACGTGGATTTCGGTTCCGGCGGTACCCTTAACTTTCTTGTAAAAGCCCTGGCCGGTCTTATCCCCCAGCCAGCCCCTGGCTGCCATTTCCTTCAGGAAACCGGGTAAGGTGAATGTCTCCTTCTCTACCGGGTCATCCACGGACTCATACATGTTCTGGGCCACGTGGAGCAGTACGTCAAGTCCGACCATATCCAGTGTGCGGAAGGAAGCGCTTTTCGGCCGCAGCATGGCCCGTCCGGTGAGAGCGTCTACCTCCTCGACCGTGAGGCCGGTTTCCACCATGGCCTTGATGGTGGCGCACATACCGTAAACACCGATGCGGTTGGCGATGAAGTTGGGGGTATCCTTGCAAATTACCACGCCCTTGCCCAGCACCCGTTCGCCGAAATCTTTCATGAAGTCCACGATTTCCGGCAGGGTGTCCCGGCCCGGGATGATCTCGAGAAGGCGCATGTAGCGGGGAGGGTTGAAGAAGTGGGTGCCGAGGAAGTGCTGCCTGAATTCCAGCTGGCGGCCTTCCACCATCCTGTTGATGGACAGGCCCGAGGTATTTGAACTTACGATGGTGCCCGGCCGGCGGTATTTCTCCACCCGGGCCAGGAGCTCCTGTTTGATGTCCAGGCGTTCCACAACCACTTCGATAATCCAGTCAACTTCAGCCAGCCTGTCCAGGTGGTCCTCCAGGTTGCCCGGCGTGATCAGGCCGGCGTTTTCCGGCAGGAAGAGAGGGGCCGGTTTTGCCTTGAGCAGTTGTTCAATGGCTTTTGTTGCCAGGCGGTTGCGTACCCGGGGGTGCTCCAGAGAAAGCCCCTGCTTTGCTTCTTCCGGGGTGAGTTCCCGGGGTACAATATCGAGCAGGTAGGTGGGGATACCTGCATTGGCCAGGTGTCCGGCTATGGCCGCGCCCATTACGCCGGCACCCAGTACGGCAGCTTTCTTGATCCTGCGCCTCATAAGCTTGCCTCCTTTTAAAAAATGAGTGAGTGTTCAGTCACTTAAAGAATATTCTATTTTTTCCTGCAGGTCAAGAGGTTTTTATGAAAACGGCAACATTTATGGTAAACATTTAATCGAAGGGGTACAATACTGATCACAGGGTAAATAAATTTCCCGCCCGGGCAGGATTTTGAGCAATCCTAAAAGAACTTTTTGCCCGGGAGGGATCTTTCTTGGAACTGGTGGCCATATTTTCTACGGCTTTTGTGGTGGGACTTTCCGGCGCCATGATGCCCGGGCCTCTTCTTACCGTGACCATAGGGGAAAGTGCCCGGCGGGGGTTCCGGGCGGGTCCCCTGCTTGTGCTGGGCCATG
>NZ_JBNATZ010000063.1:0-11422 GCF_049701015.1 Desulfofundulus sp. | reverse complement strand
GGCTGGCGGCGAGGTTGACCGAGGCCGGACGCCGGGCCCGGTCCACCACCGCCCGGGCCCAGTGGGGGGCGGCCAGTGCGTGGATGTGGTTGTAGGCCGCAAGCACCCCCTTGTAGGTAAGACCGTCTTTTTCACCATCTATGCCGCAGCCCCGCAGCACCCGGAAAGCATAACGCAATTCCGGGCCAATATTCAACAGGCGTGAGTGGTGAAATTCATGCCCCCGGATGATGCTGCCGGTGGGAAAGAAAGGATTTTCCCCGGTTACTTCCACCACTTCGTACCCATGGCCGCAGGGCCTGCCCTCCATCACCACATCAAACGGCAGTGCCCCGCACATCCGGTAAGTGCGGCCCTGCCAGCTGAGACTCCGGCCCAGGTACATCAAGCCGCCGCACTCCGCATACACCGGCAGGCCTGCCTCAACGGCCCGGCATACGTCCTTCCGCAACCCCTCATTTGCCTCCAGCGGCCCGGCAAACACTTCGGGAAAACCACCACCGATATAAAGGGCATCCACTTCCGGCAATCCGGGATCGTGCAGGGCGTCGATATAGACCAGCCTGGCGCCGGCATTTTCCAGAGCCTCCAGGTTTTCAGGGTAGTAGAAGGAGAAGGCCCTGTCACGAAACACTCCGATCAGTGGCCCGTCAGCCGGCTGCACCTCCCCGGCAGTTTCACAACCGCCGGGAATCTCCTCCAGCGGCGGAGCCTGACGTGCAAGCGCTAAAATGCCCTCCACGTCCAGACACTCACGGGCCACACGGGCTATTTCCTCCAGAGCTTGTTGCAGTTCGTCGCGCTCACCTGCGGGTACCAATCCAAGGTGGCGGTCGGGAATGACCAGCTTTTTGCCTCTGGGTACCACGCCCAAAACTGGAACCCCGCAGTATTTTTCCAGAGCCCCGCGCAGCATCAGTTCGTGACGCGAACGGGCAACCTGATTCAGGATTACCCCGGCAATGGTCACCTGGGGGTCGAAGTGCATAAATCCCTGTACCAGGGGTGCTATACTGCGTGTCATCCGGGTGACTTCCACCACCAGAATCACCGGCGCGGCAATTGCCCTGGCTATTTCCGCGGTGCTACCGCTCCCCTCGAGGTCCACACCGTCAAAAAGTCCCATGGCTCCTTCCACCACGGCCACGTCGGCATCACGGCTGTAGCGCACGAAGGAAGCCCGGATCGTTTCACGGGACATGAGAAAACCATCCAGGTTGCGGCACGCCCGGCCGGCTACGCGACTGTGCCAGCTGGGGTCTATAAAATCCGGCCCCTTTTTAAAAGGTTGTACCACAAGCTTCAAACCATGCACCAGGGCAGCCAGCAGACCGATAGTTACCGTGGTCTTCCCGGAACGTCCCCGGGGTGCACCAATCACCAGGCGAGGTATATTCAGCCGCCGCATTCAACCTCACTTCCCCTATAGCAATGATGCCCTCACGCAAAAGCACCCCGTACCCAGGAAACAGGCACAGCCATAAGCTGCACTGCCGGTTAACCCCTTACCTGCCGGCGCTCATGCTTAAGTCCGTGCCCGGAGTAGTTTACATATACATTGGTCGCCCTTATGCCGGGCGACCTTATCAACTAAAACGGAATAACTGCATGATTGAAATTCAATTTGTGGTCATACCCATATTACACGCAGCCGGTCGGTTTCGGCAACCCGGCCACTTTGCAGGCACCCTTAGCCGGACCGGACGGGAACAGTTCGTAGATCTTCTTCAGGCTGAAACCGGTTTCTTTGCACAGCTTGCGGATCATGGGGGCGATCTGGAACTGGAGGTAGTAATTCCGCAGGTAGTTGACCACCTTCCAGTGTTCCTCTGTCAGTTCGGAGATACCTTCTTGAGCTGCCAGAGCCTTGGCCACATCCTCGTTCCACAGATTCGGGTCGACAATAAATCCGTCCTCGTCCTGCTCGATTTCCACGCCATTTACGTTGATGGATGGCATGAATTTAACACCTCCATTAGTTTATCATTATGTGTTTAACACATAACTTTTCACTGGACCCCGCGAGATAAACTTGATTTTATCAATAACCTCAACCCGAACATTTGATGAGCCCGTATAAGCTCGACCACCCCCTTAAAAGAATATCATCCCTGCAAAAACAAGTCAATGATTTAGGGAAACTCGTTTCGTTACCAGCTTACTTCCAGACCAGCGCCATCCCCACAAGGTCGATCAAACCTTTAACCTCCACTCCCAGTTCATGCTCTTCAACCATTGGATAGAGCTGGGCCTTGCAGATGGAACATGGAGCGCACAGGATACCGTTTCCGTCCTTGCCCACCCCGGTGGCCCGTACCTGCTCGGCCTTTTTGCTTGAAAACTTGATGCGCAGCTGGTACATTTCCGGGTCGTCGAAAAGTATGGCTGAACCGCCACCGCAGCAGAAGTTGTTTTCTTTATTCGGATACATTTCCCGGAAATCGGCCACGCATGCCCGTATCACCGTACGCATGGTTTCCGCCAGGTTGCAAGCCCGCACGTAGTTGCACGGATCGTGCAGGGTCACGGGGCGGCCGATCTTATACGGGTCCAGTTTAAGCTGGTTGGTACGGATGTAGTAAGCCACTTCGTCGTGGATGTGTGTAATGGGCCAGCGGATGGGCAGGTCAGCCATGCCGGGGAGGTACATCTTCCACGCCCGCCACCCGTGTCCGCATTCTCCCCATACGATCTTTTTTACACCCAATTTCTGGGCCGCGTGTAAAAGACGCGTAAAGTTATGCCTCATGGTGTGCTGCTGGTCGAACAAAAGGCCGAAATTACCCGCTTCGGTAATGGTACTGGGTATGGTCCAGTTGGCGCCGATATAAGTGAAAAACATGCCCGCACCCATCAGTGTATAGGGGTTGAGCAAAAAGTCGGCCGAGGAAGGCACGTACATAATATCGGCTCCCTCTTTATCCACGGGGAATTCCACATCGACGCCGAACTCGTCTTTAATTTCTTCGGAGAGAAATTCCAGTGTATCCACTATGGCCGGCTTGGTCAGGCCCGTATGGTTACCCGTCCTTTCCATGGCCGCACCCACGTTGGCATGGAGCTTGGGCACAATACCGAGCCAGTGCAGGATCTGGCGGCCAATCATGGTTACCTCGCAGGTATCGATACCGAAGGGACAGACATGGGCACAACGCCGGCACTCGTTACACTGGTAAAAGTATGAGTACCACTGCTCAATGATATCCAGGTTCAGATCCTCCGCGCCTACCAGCTTGCCGAACCAGCGCCCCTCCAGTGTAAAGTACCGCCGGTATATTTTTCGGATCAGTTCCGCCCTGTTGGTAGGGATGTTGTTAGGGTCCCTGGTCCCCAGGTAGGTATGGCAGTTCTCGGCACACAGGCCGCACTTTACACATGACTCCATGGCCAGGACGAAAGAGCGAAATTTCTTGCGCATCTCATCAAGGTACTGGATGGCTTTCTCTACCTTTTGGTCATCGGGTACCGGTTCGATGTGTATCTGACGCATCTCGTCGGCACTGGCTTTGGCCGGTATTTTCAAGCCCTTATATTCTGGCAACTTGATACACCCCCTCTAAGCCGCGTCTGTGCTGCCGGCGGACGGAAGGCCGGTTCCCCTGGCCCGGGCAGCAGCCACGTTCACGTTAGGCAAGCCGGGAGCCGGTTCTTTATAGACCCGGTTTTCAATCCAGCGCATACCGAACATGCCAAACAGGTGCATCAGCTTGCTGAAGGGGAGGACCATAATCAGGACCTGGGCCAGCAACATGTGGATGAAGAAGAAAGGATTGCCTTCAGGAATCGCTGCCGGCTGGAATGTCATAAGAGTAGCAAAATATTTTCTAACCGGTTCGTAGTGCATACCATATTGTGGAGCAAGGCGCATGAAGTCACCCAGGGACACAATAGCTATAAGAAGGAGCAACAAAAGGTAATCGCTCGGGTTGGATACCTGCCTGACTTTGTCAATGGTCAACCTGCGGTAGAGGAGGTACAGCAACCCGGCCAGCATGATGATACCAAAAACCGTTCCCAGCAGGTTGGACAAGTACTTGCTTAACGCTTCAGAGGTGCCCAGGTAAACAAACTGCTTGCCCAGGAAGTAAAAACCCACCACGTGACCACCTATCACGTTGAGCAGGGCGACGTGCATGGGCCAGGCACCTGCCCACAGCGGGCGGTCGAACTTGAAAACGTTGCGGAACAGCACGATTTCCCGCAGGTAAATGCCCAGCACTTCAGTTTTGGTCTGGGGAAAGGGTGAAAGGGTAATGTTATGCACGATCCGCGCCGCCGCCCAGCGCCAGAGACGATAAACAACTCCGATAATAAATACGGTAACCGTAATATACGGTAAGATTTGGGCAATAAAATAGGTCAAAGATTAACACCTCCTTATTTGATTCTCTCCCCAGAGCCACGAGCCTTCTTTCTTTATTTAAATAACTGCCATAAAACCACTCCCTTTCTATTTTTGATATTTTTAAAACTGCCTTTATTATATAGAAAAAAATAACTTTCACGATCGATTATTCGGCATATCTCCTGACGATTCCTGCTCAAGGTAGAAATTACCATGAACGGTTCCAATCCGGTGCAATGCTTCTTCAGCCAGTGTTCCGATAGACTTCTCAAACAGCCGGCCGTTCTCGTACAGAAGGATTTTCGATTTGTCCCCCCGTAAGGCTTTTATTTCCTCTCCGGCCTGATCGGCCTTCACGATACCGAGAATGAGGATGGCGTACCCGCGTACGCCGGGGTCGGGATCCCCAAGCAAAGCAATAAATTCGGAAGAAAACTTCTTGAGCAAACCCGGATTGACCCCCGCAATCCTGTACAGCGCACGCAGGACCTCTGCCCGCAGGTGGGGTTCATTCAGAAGTGACAAAAGGGCGGGAAGGTACCCGGAGAATTTATCCACCGAGTTGCTCATAATTTCTCCCACGGCATCGAGCGTTGCCCAGCTGGACGCACCCGTGTCAGCCAGGGAATTGATCAGCGCTTTGAAAAACTCATGCACCTTGCCGGGGTTATCAGCAACAATTACTTTGGCCGCCCTACCGATAAAATCGGCGGCGCGCATCCGGACAACCGGGTCATCAGCACACAAAAACCGCCTCAACAACCAGAGAATCTTGGGGTCCAGGTGGGCAGCCTGAAGCACGCTTTCCACTCTGTACTCTTTAACCCAGGCTTCCACTTCTTTTTTGGTAACCCGTTTCCTTTCAGCAAGATCTGCTTTCTTATTCTTATTAATTACAGGATGATTTACCTGCCTGTCTAGCAGCCTGGAGACACTTTGACGGGTGACTTCGGCCATATCCCCGCTCAGCCTGATGAAATAAAGGGCCCCCGCAATTTTTCTGCCTTCGAAAAAGCCTCCGGGAACGATCAGGTGGTTCTGCAGGTCATAGTTCTTAACTATCTCTTCCCGGTAGTCCCTGTCGGGCAACAGGTTCCAGGCCAGTTCCCAGTCCATGTTGCAGGCAAACACCAGTGCTTCTATAAAAGCCGAACCCAGGTTCCGGCCCGACACATCACAGGCGTAAACCGCCCCGCAGGCGCAGGAACCCACCGGCATGGCCGGTGAACCCGCCGTGGCCACCATCTCTTCAGGTCGCTCAATCTCCGTACCGCAAAAAGGACACACCGGTATTTGAATATATTCCTTTAATGGTGGTCTTCCCCTCATAGCCGACTCCCCGCATTTATTTTTCACCCGGCCCCGGTATTTCGAATGTCGCGCAAGTACTGCCCGGGCTGCACGACCTGGTGACCACTTTCGGAGCAGCCCCGCCCGCTCCCGATTTATCCACGTAATTAACCCGGCTGATCACACGTTCGAAGGAGTCTGAATGGCACTGTGGACAGCGAATTTCCACTTTTTCATTCGGGTTCAAAAACAATTTTTCGAAAAGACGACCACAATTCAGGCACCTGAACTCGTAGATGGGCACGGACAGTCACCCCCACTATATTTATTGGCTGAGGTATGGTTCCATCTCCTTTAAAAAGTCCGGGTGGACTTCAAACCCCAGGTCGATAGCCCGGCGCAGGTGGCCTGCAGCCTTTTCCATGTCACCCTTCAAGTAATATACATAGGCCAGATTGTGATGTCCCAGTGCAAAGTCGGGAGCTATTTCAAGTACTTTCTGATTGGTTTCAACAGCCCGTTCGACATCGCCTTTCTGGAGATACGCATTGGCCAGGTTGCACCACGCCTGCACGATCCTGGGATTTAATTCGATAGCTTTTTGGAGGGCCTCAATGGCATCATCTGTCCTTGCCATCTCCAGGTAGACAAAACCCAGGTTGGCGTACCCCCGTGCGTAACGCGGCTCTATCTGCACCGCCCGACGGTTACACTCCTCCACCTTTTCCAGGTTTCCCTCTTTAAAATATATATATCCCAGGTTGACGTAAGCCTCGAACATCCGGGTCCCATCGGCAATAGCTTCTTCAAAAAGGATTTTCGCTTCATCCAGCCTGCCCTGCTGCAAAAGCATTACACCCAGGTTATATTTGGCCGTGGCACAGCCGGGGTTACTCTGCAGCATGTTCACCTGTTTTTCCACAAATGTTTGAGAATCGCTGGTTCTTTCCACCCTGCACCCCTGCCTTTGACAAAAATTAAGGCCGCTACTCAAAGCGAATAGCAAGCCGTTCTGAGTCGTGATCAGAACAACACAGGGCCAACTGGCTTTATATAGTTCAGTTCTTTATTGCGGCTCGTCAGACGCACACCTGTCTTTCAAGCCGTACATCGTTGTGCTGCCGGTTGAGAAATAGATCAGGGTGCCCTCATTGATGAGCTCGCTGGCAGCTTTCTTAATTTCCCTTGCCTTGGCACCGGGAACCTTTTCCTGCACGGCCTTTTCCATGTCCTTGAAATAGAACCTGGTTTTCTTGCTGGCACCGGCAAACTCTATAATTGCTTTTTTGATTTCATCCATCACAGGTAATCCCACCCTTTCTCTTTCCATATTCTCTGCATTCTCTGCCCGTAATATATAAGTGACCGGGGCAGGCGTTTTTTATAAACGCCTGCCCGCCACTTAAATCAGTCAATTCCACCGGCCGCCCTGGATACATTCCAGGCCGCTTCCGTAAACTTGAACTGGGTGCTGGTCCGGAACGTGTCGTAGGCCAGGCGGTAATCGTCGATAAGGTGCTCTGTAAACGGTATGCCCGTCTTCTCAAAGAATTTCTCCCAGCCGATACGCTCGGCCCAGTCGCCGAGGCGCTCGTGTTTCCGGGCATCAGCGGCATAAACCTCCACAATCTTCTTCACGGTCTGTACCACTTCGGGGAACCGCGGGAAGTTGTTGGGCAGGTAAGCCACCACTACCTTGGAGAACTTCGGCTCGCTTACCGCGTTGGAGAGCTTGCCGCCCACGAGGATGGCCACGCCGTCGCCTTCCTTGTCGGCAATGGGGAGCGCCGGGCACATGGTGTAGCAGTTGCCGCAGAACATACAGCGTTCTGCCTTGATTTTGAGGGTCCTCCTGCCTTCCGGAGTCTTATCGGGCGAAATGGCACCCAACGGGCAGGACGAAATGACGAGTGGAAGCTCACAAACCTGATCAATGACCTCGTGGTCAACGATCGGGGGCTTGCGGTGAATACCGAGCAGGGCGATATCCGAACAGTGGACCGCACCGCACATGTTCAGGCAGCAGGCCATTGATACACGCACCTTAGCCGGCAGGGTCATGCCCGTGAAGTAGTCAAAAAGCTCATCCATGACAGACTTGACCAGGGAGGAAGCGTCGGTAGCCGGAGTATGGCAGTGTACATAGCCCTGTGTGTGCACGATATTGGTAATGCTTGCTCCCGTGCCGCCGATGGGGAACTTGTAACTTCCGGAAACAAACTTGCGGCTCCAGAGGTCTTTCTTAAGAGCTTCCAACTTTTCAAGGCTGTCTACAATAAATTCGATATTGTTGCGGGTGGTGAAACGTACATAACCGTTGCAATATTTGTCGGCAATATCGCAAATCTCCCGCACATGCTGCGCGGTCATCAGGCGGGGCGAACCGCAACGTACCGTATACACCTTGTCACCGGTTTCGGAAACGTGTACCAGCACGCCCGGCTCCAGGATCTCGTGGTACAGCCACTTGCCGTAGTTCTTTTGAATAATGGGCGGGAAGTTTTCCCAGTAGTGACGCGGACCAATATCCGTAATCCTATCTTTGGTTGGATTCTGCGGATCGTATTTACCGAATCTCCCAGTGGAAAGAGCCATCCAACAAACCCCCTTATTATTTACCTCTTGTGTCTGGCCCGGAAATCTTTAATGTCTCTGGTGAATCCGCCGGGTACGTCCTCTTCCTTCCAGAAGATGTACGGGTTGGCACGCGGCGCCTTGATCATCTGCGGTGCAGGCGGCAGGCCAATTACCTCCAGGAACTTGGGCAAGCCAACACGCTGGATGAGCTCTCCAACACGCTCGCGGTTCTTACCTTCTTCCATCCAGAATTCCCAGACTCTCTCAATAACTTCCTTCACATTGTCATAAGGTGGCTCCGCCTTCATGAAGGGCACTAGCACCTGCGCTATTTGTGCGCCTTCCAGGATGGGGGCCTTTGCACCCACCAGGATGCTCACGCCGGTGTCCTTACCGGGCCTGAGCGCCTGCGGCATCACGTTAATGCAGTGCATGCACCGCACGCATTCCTTGTCGTCGATCACCAGCTTGCCGTCTTCCAGGGACATGCACTGGGACGGACACAGGTCGATAACTTCCTTCTGGATGTCAAATTTACCCCACTCTCTGCCTCTGTGGGAGCCTCCCCTGGGCACAATGTCACCGGCAATGTATGCCTTGACAGCTTCCTGGTCAATACGGATCTCGTCACGCCATGTGCCGATGAAGGCCAGGTCGGCACGGGCGATGGATGCCACGCAGCAGTTGGGACAACCGTCGAACTTGAACTTAAACTTGTATGGGAAGGCCGGACGGTGCAGTTCGTCCTGAAAATGCATGGTCATCTCATAACACATTTCCTGGGTGTCATAGCAGGCCCATTCACAGCGAGCTTTACCAATACAGCAGGAGGGAGTCCGAAGGTTGGAGCCGGAACCGCCGAGGTCCTGATCCAGTTCATGGGTCATGTCATAGAAGATAGGTTCCAGCTGTTCAGTGGTGGTCCCCAACAGAATAATATCACCGGTCGAACCGTGCATATTGAAGAGACCACTGCCCCGGTACTCCCAGAGATCACACAGGGCACGCAGGAAGTCGGTCTTGTAGAATTTACTGGCGGGCTGGTTGACGCGGATGGTGTGGAAATGAGCAATGCCCGGGAATTTTTCCGGCACGTCGGAATATCTCCCGATCACGCCGCCGCCATAACCGAACACACCCACAATACCGCCGTGCTTCCAGTGGGTCTCGCCATCCTTGAAGGAAAGCTCCAGCTGGCCAAGCAGGTCTTCCACCACATACCGGTCGATCATCAGCCGGTCGTCCGCCAGCTTTCTGCGGCGGAGGGCTTCCTGCTTCGCGTCGGCCACAAAACTGGGCCACGGACCCTTTTCCAGCTCTTCAACGGCGGGAATTTCATGCTTTATTTTAAATTCTTTCAATTCTTCCTCGCTAAAGTTATTCAGTTCCTCATCGGTATAAATCCGGAGCTCTTCGTACTTTAGTTCTTTCTGAGGCCTCTTTGGTTCAAACATCAGCACGCCTCCTTTACTCACACTCAGTTCTATCTTTGCTTCTTGTGGTACACATGCTGAAACAACTCAACACGAAAGCCAGAGTACCTCTTTTCTCCTCTCACCCCTCTTCCGCCGAATTAATTACCTTTCTTCCAGCGTTACGGCTCCCGACGGGCACACGCTAACACATGTCTCACATCCGAGGCAGTCATCGGGATTGGCCACAGATGCCTTGCCGTCCTTCAGTTCCAGGACGCTGCCCGGGCAGGAATCCACGCACTCACCGCAACCCTCACACTTCTCACGGTCCACAGTTACTACGTACATCACGCTACCTCCTTTAAGTTTTTAGAAATAAAAATTTGTCCCTTTGCTCACGAACTTTTTGAAAGCCTGATACCAGGCTTCCAAGACTAATTAATTCGATGCGTTTTAACCTATTCCTCCCGGGGAGTTCCAATTTAACGATAAAAAATTTTAACAAAAGGAAAGTCATATAAGGAAAGTTAAGTAATGAGTTGTTTTTTAAAGAGAATTGCCATTATATTCCTAAATTTGCTGCCGCTTGTTACTACCGGTGGTACCTTTCACCACGCATAATTTTAAACGCCCGGTATAATTGTTCCAGCAGGATGATGCGCATCAGCTGGTGGGGGAAAGTGAACCTGGAAAAGGAGAGCCGCATACCGGCCCTGGAGAGGACCGCCCCGGCGAGCCCCGCACTTCCACCGATGATAAAGCATAACCTGCTCCGCCCTTGCAAGCCAAGATTATGCATAAAGCGGGCAAATTCTTCGGACGAGAACATTACCCCCTCCCTGTCCAGGGCAATCACATAACTGTTTTCCGGGATCTTTTGCAAGAGATACTCTCCTTCTTTTTGCAGGACTGCTTCCACCGCACCCGTGTCCGTGGCCGGAGGGAGGGGTTCTTCCCTTACCTCCACCACCTCGAGCCGGGCATATGCCTGAAGCCTCTTGAGGTACTCCTTCTGGGCCAGGTGGAGAAAATCTTCCTTTAGTTTTCCAACACAAAGTAGTGTAATTTGCATTTACCATTCCCACTACAAACTCTGGTTTTTTGATAGACTTAAGCCAGGACGCTTTGCCTGGTGGCTTCCGCACGAGCCGGGGCATCCTCTCCAGATGAAGTGCGCCACACTCTGGCACCAAGCATTTTCAGCTTTTGTTCCAGCTGGTAATATCCCCGGTCTATATAGGCCACGTTGTCTATCCGGGTTTCGCCCTCAGCCATAAGCCCCGCCACCACAAGGGCAGCCCCGGCCCGCAGGTCGGTGGCCCGGACGCAGGCCCCCTGCAGGCGCTCCACGCCCTCTACCACAGCCAAACGTCCTTCCACTTTAATACGGGCACCCATACGTTTCAGCTCATCAGCCACTTTAAAGCGGTTTTCAAAAATATTTTCCACGATCACACTGGTACCGGGAACGGTAGACAGCATGGCCATCATCTGGGACTGCATGTCCGTAGGAAACCCCGGGTAGGGCATAGTCTTGATATCGATGGGGCTCAAAGAGCCAACGGCCCTGACCCGGATACGGTCTTCCTCTTCCTCGACCTCCACCCCGGCTTCACGCAGCTTGGCCACCAGTGGTTCCAGATGGCGGGGGATGACATTTTCCAGCACCACGTCTCCCCGGGTGGCGGCAGCCGCCACCATAAACGTACCAGCTTCAATACGGTCGGGGATGACCGCATAACGCAGGCACCCACCCAGGGAGTCCACACCCTCAATTTTGATCACATCGGTGCCC
>NZ_JBNATZ010000062.1:0-11591 GCF_049701015.1 Desulfofundulus sp. | reverse complement strand
AATGTACGTCAAGGGTATTGCCCGGGTGGACAAGCGGACGAAAAGACTGGTTAAACGTCTGGCGCCTCATGAAATTGCCATTATCAACCACCCCGAGCTTGATGACGTCGCCGCCCGGTCTCTGGTAGAAGCACGGGTACGGGCAGTCATTAATGCTGCTCCTTCCCTGAGTGAGCGGTATCCCAATCCCGGTCCACTCACCCTTGTCCAGGCCGGGGTGGTTCTGGTGGACAATGCCGGAGAAGATATTATGGATAGCGTGGCTGAGGGACAGGAAGTCGAAATAAGGGACGGTCTTGTATTTTGTCAGGGCCGCCGGGTAGCATCCGGTCATATCCTTACTGTCGAAGAAATAAAGCAGAAAATGGCTCTTGCCCAGCAGAACATGGGAGCCGTTATCTCCCGTTTTGTGGAAAATACCCTGGAACATGCCCGGCACGAAATGAGCCTGATTAAGGGTGAATACCAGCGGCCTTTCCTGCACACCTCTTTTCAAAACAAGCATGTACTTATTGTAGTACGGGGACATAACTACAAGGAAGATTTAAATGCCATTAAGTCATACATTGACGAAATGCGCCCCGTGCTGGTGGGTGTGGATGGAGGCGCAGATGCTCTTATAGAATTTGGTTACCGGCCTGATATTATAGTTGGCGACATGGACAGCGTTTCGGATAAAACTCTGCGGTCAGGGGCGGAACTGGTGGTGCACGCTTACCCCGATGGGAGGGCTCCCGGGTTACAACGCATTCAACAGCTGGGGTTGAAGGCGGCTGTTTTCGCTGCTCCCGGTACAAGTGAAGATATAGCTATGCTTCTGGCGTATGATGGTGGAGCAGAGTTGATTGTAGCCGTGGGTACCCACTTTTGTGTGGAGGACTTTCTGGAAAAAGGCCGGCAGGGCATGGGGAGCACTTTTCTGGTGCGTTTGAAAGTGGGTTCAATTCTGGTTGATGCCAAAGGGGTCAGCAAGCTCTACCGAAACCGCATTAAGGCCAGGTACCTGGCTCAAATTGTTCTTGCCGCCCTCCTGCCTGCTGCCGTTGTAGTAGTTGTGTCCCCCGCCACCAGGGAGTTGTTACGTTTACTCTATATACACTTCCGGTTGTTGCTGGGGATTTAGGCTGGTGGTATAAAATGATCATCAATCTGCGGTATCATATTGCTTCGCTGGTGGCGGTTTTTCTCGCTCTGGGACTTGGTATACTGGTGGGCATCACGATGCTTGGCAATGATACCCTGACCAGACAGCAAAAACAGCTCGCGGATAAACTCATGGCGCAGATGGAACAGCTCCGGGAGAAGAATGAAGCAGTAGAGGCCCGGGCGAATGCCCTGGAAAGTGATAACCAGAAGCAAAAGCAGTTTGAGAAGCAGGTGCTTCCGGTTCTGGTCCGCGACCGTCTGGCAGGGTGCCGTCTGGCTATTATTGAAACCAACAGCTACGGATTTCCCGACGACCTCATCGCCACTTTACAACTGGCGGGAGCGGAGGTGGAGTCCATAACCACCGTATTGAACGGTTTTTACATAAACGGCCAGGAACAGACTTTACAGAAACGGTTGGGATGGAGTAACCTGACTAACGAACAATTGATTACCGGTCTGGCCAGGGAAATTGCACAGGGGCTGGTTAAGGGCAGGAACAGGGCTATGGACGTGCTGGAAGAAGAAAACCTGATCAAATTTAGCGGGAATTATGGAGTGCCCCTGGACGGAGTTATTATCATCGGTGGCAGCCAGGACCGGAGTATGGTGAGGGTCCAGGAACTGGACCTGCCCCTCATAGACGAACTTTTGCAGTCTAAAATACCGGTTTACGGTGTGGAGGAAACCAATGTGGTTTATTCCTATATGCCGGATTACCAGAAAAAACGCATTACCACTGTTGACAACATAGATACCATACCCGGACAGGTAGCCCTGGTAATGGCCCTGACAGGCAAGCCGGGACACTACGGTGTAAAGCCTACTGCTCAAAAGCTGCTTCCCGACCTGGACGAAGGGGGAAAACCTGTTGATGGGAAAAGAAGTATCAGTACTGGTTCCCGCCTATAACGAAGCAGACCACATAAAGGATACCGTGCAGGCGGTTTTATCTATCCCCGAGGTGGCGGAGGTAGTGGTTGTTGATGACGGTTCCACCGACGCTACGGCTGAACTGGCCCGGGCCAGCGGTGCCCGGGTAATTCGTCTTCCCCATAACCTGGGCAAAGGGGGAGCTTTAACCCGGGGTGCCGCCTTTTGTTCTTGCGATGTGGTCCTGCTTGTCGATGCGGATCTCGGCACCAGTGCGGTCGAGGCCAGGAACCTGCTTTTCCCTGTTCTGGATGGGGAAGCAGATATGACGGTGGCCCGTTTTCCCGCTCCTAAGCGCAGGGGCGGATTTGGCCTGGTAAAGGGGCTGGCCAGGGCCGGTATTCGCTGGTATACCGGCCTGGTTATGGAGTCCCCCCTGTCGGGACAGCGTGCCATGACTCAGAAAGTGCTGCAACATCTGGTGCCTTTCGCCTCAGGCTTCGGAGTAGAGGTGGGGATGACTATTAAAGCCGCACGCCTTGGATTCAGGGTGCAGGAAGTTCCCGTAGCCATGACACACAGGGAAACAGGCCGGGATTTCAAAGGATTTTTGCACCGGGGAAAACAATTCTGGCATGTGGCCCGGGTTCTCTGGCAGGCCAGAAGTTTGCTATAATAGCTCAGGAGTGCAGTATCATGCCTTTTATTACCGGTTTTTCTTTTCCAGCCATCCTTTTTTTGGCCGTTCTTATGGGGGCCTTGTTAACCCGCCTCTTCCTGCCCGGACTGGTGGGGATGATTGTCGAGGCAGGCTTTGTGCGTCCCAACTTTCGTGGCGAGGTTATTCCACTGGGAGCGGGATTGGTGTTTTCCCTGGCTGACGTAGGGTGCATAATGCTGCTGTATCTCTTCTTACCGGTGCAGCTGCAGATTTTTGCCCTGGCCTTTTGTCTGGCCATGGCTGCCTTTACCTGCCTTGGCCTGGTGGACGATGTATGGGGTTCCCGTGCTACAAGCGGCTTGAAAGGCCACTTCAAGAACCTTTGGCAGGGGAGGCTGACAACGGGTGCCCTGAAAGCCCTGGCCGGCGGGGCTTTGAGTTTTTTCCTGTCGGCACTTGTAGGCCCCCTGGTATGGATCCCTGTCAATACTCTGACTCTGGCTCTTTCCGTAAATGCCATCAATCTTTTGGACTTACGCCCCGGCCGGGCGGGAAAGTGTTTTCTTTTGTGCTCTTTTGTCTTCCTTGCGGCTGGCTGGGGCCAGTGGCCCTTAGTTTTTCTCGCTGTTGTAACGGGCAGTGTTTTGGCCTACCTGCCTGCCGATTTAAAGGCCAGGGCCATGATGGGTGACACCGGTTCCAACGCCCTGGGCGCTGCTCTGGGACTAACGGCGATATGGGTTCTTCCGGAATGGGTCAAACTGACTTACCTGGGGCTGCTTATTGCTCTACATGTGGTGGCCGAAAAGTATTCTCTCACCAGTCTTATTGCCCGCAACCCGTTGCTGGACCGGCTGGACCGCTGGGGTAGTGACCGGGAGTGAACACTTTTTTACGGCCGGGGATAGGAAATTTGTTATCTTTGTCGAATTGTCTTGTCCGTGGGGTGAACCCTGGTGAGTACGACTCTTAAAAGAATAACCATTTTTACCGGCCATTTGGGTAGCGGAAAGACCGAGCTGGCCATTAATTTTGCCCTCTCCTTGAAGGAACGGGGTTTGCCCGCGTCCGTCATTGATCTGGACGTGGTGAACCCCTATTTTCGCACCCGGCTGGTCAGGGAAAAATTAGAACAATTGGGCTTGACAGTAATTTGCCCCCGGGGTGAATGGATGAAGGCGGACCTGCCGGCCCTGCCACCGGCCATCCGCGGTGTGCTGGATGACCCGGACCGGTACGGTGTTTTCGATGTGGGTGGCGACGAAGTGGGGGCAACGGTCCTGGGGCGCTTCCGGCCCCTGCTGCCCTCCGGACAGTACAACCTCTGGCTGGTGGTGAATACCTGCCGTCCTTTTACCCGGGATAAACAGGGCATCATAAATATGCTGGCAGGTATTGAGAGGGCCTGTAAACTTCAAGTAACAGGCCTGGTAAGCAATACCAACCTGGGTGCGGATACCGACTGTCAGACCATCCTGGCGGGGTACCGGGTGGTTCAGGATGCGGCCCGTACCCTCAACCTGCCGGTGGTAATGGTGGCAGCGCGCCGTGAACTGGTGGCATATCTACGTACCCAACTCCCGTCAGGACTGCCTGTGCTGCCTTTGAATCTTTTTATGCAGGCACCGTGGCAATATTTTGCAAGTGTTCAGTGAAGCATTCTGATGTCAGGATCGGCTTACGCGCAAAAGACAGGTAAGCTTTCACATCCAATACATTGCGGTAAGTTTGGGGAGGGAGATTTTTGGCTATCGCACGAGTGACATTCAGGGAAGAACGCTGTAAGGGTTGCGAACTCTGTGTTACCTTCTGCCCGAAAGGCATCATTAAGCTGGCCAAACATATCAACAGCATGGGTTTTCATCCTGCCACCATTGAAGATCAGGCCAGTTGCACCGGCTGTGCTACCTGTGCCCGCATGTGTCCGGACCTGGTTATAGAGGTGGAAAGGGAGGTGTCCCGGGTTGGCTAAAATATTGATGAAAGGCAACGAGGCTATCGGGGAGGGTGCAGTAAGAGCAGGGTGCCGTTACTTCTTTGGTTATCCAATAACGCCCCAGAGCGAGCTCCCTCACTATCTGGCCAAACGACTCCCGGAAGTAGGGGGGCTTTACCTTCAGTCGGAAAGTGAAACGGCCGCCATTAATATGGTTTACGGTGCTGCCGGCGCCGGTGCCCGGGTGATGACTTCTTCTTCCGGTCCCGGGATCAGCTTGATGCAGGAAGGCATCTCTTACCTGGCGGGAGCTGAGTTGCCCTGTGTTATAGTCAATATGATCCGGGGCGGCCCCGGATTGGGAAATATTGCTCCGGCTCAGTCCGATTATTTTCAGGCGACCAGGGGAGGTGGCCACGGGGATTACCGTGTAATTGTCCTGGCCCCGGCCTCGGTGCAGGAGATCATTGACCTGATGCAGTTAGCCTTCGACCTGGCTGACCGTTACCGCAACCCGGTAATGGTGGCGGGTGACGGCATCCTGGGGCAGATGATGGAACCAGTGGAACTTGGAGAAGAGAGGGAAGTGGAGATCCCCCCCAGGCCCTGGGCGGCTACTGGCCGCATGGGCGGAGAGAAAAAATTGATCAACTCACTTTATATCGTACCCGAGGAACTGGAACAGCATAATCTGAAATTGGCCAAAAAGTATGCGTTGATCAGCGAGCGGGAACAGCGGTGGGAGGAATACCGGCTTGAAGGGGCAAAACTGGTGCTGGTAGCCTTTGGAACTGTCGCCCGTATCTGCAAGGCGGTAGTGGACCGTTGCCGCGAGGAAGGTCTCGCAGTTGGCCTGATCAGGCCCGTTACCCTGTGGCCCTTCCCCCAAAAGGCTTTTGATTCCATAATTGAAGGTACGAATGGATTCCTGGTCGTGGAAATGAACCTGGGACAGATGGTGGAGGATGTCCGTCTGGTCGTGAATGGACGCCGTCCCGTGTATTTTTACGGCCGTTGCGGGGGTATGCTTCCCGTGGCGGCAGATATCTTGCAGGAAGTGAAGAAATTGTACGGGGGGGAGGGCCAGTGATGAAAAAAATTTTTACCAGACCCCGGTCGTTGAAGGATATGCCCACCCATTACTGTCCGGGTTGCACCCATGGTATCGTACACCGCCTGGTGGCCGAGGTAATTGACGAACTGGAGATCTTTGACCGTACCATCGGCGTGGCACCGGTTGGGTGTTCGGTTTTTGCTTACAACTACTTTGATTGTGATATGTTCCAGGCTTCCCATGGCCGCGCTCCGGCTGTGGCGACCGGAATTAAACGGGTTTTACCCGACAGGGTTGTCTTCACCTACCAGGGGGATGGTGACTTGGCGGCTATCGGAACTGGGGAAATAGTCCATGCCGCGGCCCGGGGAGAGAAATTTACGGTTATTTTCATCAATAATGCCATTTATGCCATGACCGGAGGTCAGATGGCCCCCACCACCCTGCTGGGGCAGAAGACCACCACCACTCCCTACGGGCGGGACAAGGAGATTAACGGTTACCCGGTGAAAGTGGTGGAAATGCTAAGCGTGCTGGACGGGACGGCCTATGCGGCGCGAGTCTCCGTTCACGATCCTGCTCATGTGGTCAAGGCCAAGAGGGCTATTAAGCGGGCATTTGAAGTACAGCTGGCCAATCTGGGTTTCTCTATTGTCGAGGTGCTCTCGGCGTGCCCAACCAACTGGGGCCTGCCTCCAGCGGAAGCCTTAAAATGGCTGGCCGAAAATATGATTCCCTATTATCCCCTGGGTGAGTACAAAAAACCTGCGGAGGTTGGTTAAAATGTACGAAGCAATTCTGATCGCTGGTTTTGGCGGGCAGGGGGTTCTTTCTACCGGACAACTCCTGGCTTATGCCGGTATGCTTGAAGGAAAGCACGTATCCTGGATCCCCTCTTACGGTCCTGAAATGCGGGGAGGTACGGCCAATTGCGGGGTAACAATTTCAGATTCCCCCATCAGTTCTCCGGTCGTTTCCGAACCCACCTCCCTGATTGTGATGAACCGTCCCTCTCTGGAAAAATTTGAGGGGAGCGTGGTTGCCGGGGGACTGATCCTGGTTAACAGCTCCCTTGTCGACATCAAGGCTACCCGCAAGGATATCCGGGTATATTATATACCGGCGAATGAACTGGCCGAAGAACTGGGCAACGCCAGGGTCGCCAACAACATCATCCTCGGGGCGTTACTGGAATTGACGGGTGTGGTAACCCTGGATGCGGTGGAAAAATCCCTGCGGGAGGTTTTACCCGCCCACCGTCACAATCTGATTTCCATCAACCGCCGGGCTCTGGAAACTGGTGCCGCCCTCGTCCGGCAGTCGAAAGCTGCCCGGGCGGGGTAATGGCTGCCGGTGAGAATCAGTGCTGGAGGGGTGTTAATGATCAATCAGGATCGAATCCTGGCTGAATTTCTCGAGCTGGTACAGGTAGATAGCGTAAGTGGGCATGAAAGGGCGCTGGCAGACCTGCTGGCATCCCGCTTAAAGGAGCTCGGGCTGGACGTATATGAGGATGGAGCCGGGGCCGTAACCGGGGGTGAAGCGGGCAACCTGATCGCCACTCTGCCGGCACGGGGTCCGGAACGTCCCCTTTTGCTGGTGGCCCACATGGATACAGTGGAGCCGGGCCGGGGCGTTCGGCCGGTTGTGGAGAACGGTGTTGTCCGGTCGGCCGGTGATACCATTTTAGGAGGCGACGACAAAGCCGGTATAGTCACCATTCTGGAAGTGCTCCGCGTCATCAAGGAAGACCAGCTTGTACACGGCGGGCTGGAAGTGGTCTTTACCATAGGGGAGGAAAGTGGCCTCCTGGGGGCCAAACACCTGGATCATACCCGGTTGCGCTCTTCAACCGGTTATGTGCTCGATTGTGACGGGCCTGCCGGGACCATTGTGATGCAGGCTCCAGCTCAAGATAAAATAGAAGCGGTTGTCCGGGGTCGGGCGGCCCATGCCGGTATAAATCCCGAGGACGGGGTCAATGCCATTGCTGTGGCGGCCCATGCCGTAGCCCGTATGAACCTGGGGCGTATTGATGAAGAAACCACGGCCAACATCGGTGTCATCTCCGGTGGCAAAGCTACCAATATTGTACCCGATTTCTGCCGTCTCGAGGGGGAGACCAGGAGCCTTACCGGGCATAAGTGCCGGGCTCAAACGGCGGCTATGGTAGAGGTCCTTGAAACAACGGCCGCCCGATTTGGAGCCAGGGTGGAAGTGACAACGCAGACCCTTTACCACGAATTTAAACTGGACGAGTCGCATCCTGCCATTGTAGTAGCGCAAAAGGCGGCTGAAAACCTGGGTCTGGTATCGCGGCTGGTCAAGACGGGTGGAGGCAGCGATGCCAACATATTTAACGCCCGCGGTATTACCTGTGTAAACCTGGGGATTGGTATGCAAAAGGTTCATACCACTGAAGAATTTATCCGTATAGACGATCTGGTGACCAACGCCCGCTACCTTCTGGAAATTATCAGGGTAGCGAATGCTGGTGACCGGTAACTGGAGGCCCTGGAATGATCCGCATTCGTACTGGAGAAGTCGTGGCAGTAGAAGCCAGGCGGCCGGGGCTGACCGAAGTCCTGGTCAGGGTGGAGGGGAAGAAAGAACGGGCCGTAAATTATGATCAACTTACCGGTCCGGTCAAACCGGGAGATGCGGTGGTGCTTAATACCACTGCCGTGTATAAAAAACTGGGTACCGGAGGTACCCATTTTATTATGGCCAACCTGGCCAATACGGCCCTTGATGTCCCCTGTACGGGACATATTATGAAGGCTCGTTACACCCCCTCCCAGGTTAAAGTTCTGGCCGTGGAAGAGGAAGAACATCCTGAAAACCAGTCCTTCCGGGCGGTGGATTCGCTGAACGGTATACCGGTAATCATAGCCTCCCTGCACAGCATGATTGCCCCGGCCGCGGCTGTAATCCACAGGTTGACCCGCGGAAAGGCCCGGGTGGTTTACCTGATGACCGATGGTGCTTCCCTACCCCTCCCCTTGAGTCGTCTGGTATATGAGCTCAAAGAGAAAGGGCTCCTTTCAGCCACCGTCACCTGCGGGCATGCCTTTGGTGGAGATTATGAAGCGGTCACTGTCTACAGCGGTCTCCTCGCCGCCCGGGGTGCGGCAGGGGCGGATATCATCATCGCCGCCATGGGACCCGGCATTGTCGGTACCGGATCCACTTTTGGCTTTACAGGTGTGGAGCAGGGAGAACTGGTCAATGCGGTACATATACTGGGGGGGCAACCAGTAGCTGTCCCGCGCATCGGTTTTGCCGATACCAGGGAACGCCACCGGGGGCTGAGCCATCATACCCGGACTGCTCTGGGCCGCGTGGCTCTTGTACCATGCACCGTTCCCATTCCGGTTCTGGCACCGGAAAAACGCGCTCTGATTTGGCGACAGCTCCAGGAGAGCGGCATCCTGGACAAACACCGGATAATTGAGGTGGAAGACAACCCCACCCGGGAGGCGCTGCAGGAATACGGCCTTACAGTTACCACCATGGGGCGGGGTATAGATGAGGATCCTGATTTCTTCCTGGCTGCCGGAGCGGCAGGAGCATATGCGGCCGGGCTTTTTTTAAGGACAAATACCTCAGTGCAGGCAAGCCCTGAGGAAGTCCCGTAGAGTGTCGTAGCATGCTGCGTATTCCCGGAGCATTTCGGTTATCATCCTGGCTTTACCAATACACACAAAACCATGTTTGCTGAAGTACACCCGCACCGTTTTTGCCTCCTCGGGAGTAAGTTGTTGTAAACGGAATGTTCAGCGTACCTGATTTAAATATATGCCCCGGGTATCTAAATATTCAGTAAACCCTTTTCCGGGTGGTTAAACATGATGGGGTGAGATTTTGTTACCTGCAGTGATCCTTACCGCCAACGCGAGCGGGGCTGCCTGGGCCGCCCGGCAGGGCCTGGTGGTTATGGTAGTCGATGTCATTGACATGTCGACCAGCCTGGAAGCGGCCCTGGATGAAGGGGCGGTGGCGGTATTCGGAGCCAGTCCCGATGCGGCGAAGCCCCCTGTCCCCGTTGATCCGGCAGCAATTGGCCGGCTGGCCGGGGAGCGGGCCAGGGCACTGGGTACCGGTGTGATCGTAATTGCCGAACCGCGCACCGGTACCGGGGAGCAACGCAGGGCAGGTATACAAAAGGTTCTCGGTGGTCTTACCGCTGCCGGAGCCACGATTGAGGCTGTAGTTCCCAATTCAGGTGCTTCCGTTGTTGAACTGGCGGACTTTAAAGGAAAGGTGGTCGTAGCGGCCACGGGCTCCGGGGGTGTGGCCTTTGATGCCGCCCTGACGGCCGGGGCACCGGCTGTCCTTACGGGGACAGTAGCCCGTACACGCCGCAAAAAAGGAAAAGACCCTGCTCTGGCTGCCGCAGCCAGGGCAGCGTCGGCGGCAGAGAAAATGCACCGGGGGGTTGCGGTCGTAGCCGCCAGCAGTAATTCCATGGAAGACCTGCTGGCCGCCGACTACATTTATCGCCTGATTCTTCAACTCTTTTAGTTACCTACCATATCATATCTCCCCTTCTAAAACCATATATATGAGCATGGACAGGTTGGAAGGGGTGGAGGAGCTTTGCCCGATGTTTTCCGCAATTCCCTGCGAAGCAGCTGGCCCCTTTGCTTGCTGGTATTGATTATCTTTACCCTGGGCTTAATTTGTGGTGCTCTTAACCTTACCGCCCTGCCCCCTGCACGCATCCAGGAACTTCACGATTATATAAATCTATCCCTTAAGGGGGTCCGGGAGCTGGACCTGGGAACAGGACGGGTAGCCTGGGAAGCCATGTATGGGAAAATGCTCATCATGGTTACCCTTTACGTTTTAGGTTTGACATTTATGGGTATCCCCGTGATCCTGGTTATGGTTTTTTTGAAAGGATTTGTTATGGGTTTTACCGTAGCTTTTCTCAATTACGACCTGGCCTGGCGCGGATTACTTCTTGTCCTTGCGTGCATCATCCCGCAAAATTTGCTTTACCTGCCAGCACTGCTTGCAGGTTCAGTGGCGTCGCTTTCTTTTGCCATCGTACTTTTTCCCCGTCCCTCCAGCACCTGGAGCAAAATATGGGGTTCTTTTGCCCGCTATACCGGGGTCATGCTGGTGGCCCTGACCGTGGCAGTCGGGGCAGGGCTGGTAGAGGCCTTTGTGACGCCCTGGTTAACCAGAATGGTAGTCGGCATCCTGGATTAAAGCCGGGCTAATAACCTCGAAGGAAAGGGGGGACCCGTGGAACGGGTGTGGACATGACCGTAATTTTTATTGCCAAACTGAGACAAAAGGTCCTGTTCTGCCTTCGCATACTGGTGGTGCTGGCCATCCTGGCCGTGCTGTGGGGGCATATCTACAGCTTTATCAAGTCGGGAGGTAGCTTTAACCAACCCCGCTTCTTTTTTCCCGATAGCGTCATATATAACCCCACCATTGGTCCTATTGATGCGGGTCAGGGTACATTTATGGACCGCCTGTTCGAATTTTTACGGGACTATTACAGGGGTCACCATGGCAAACCGGATTAAAACCGGTTTTTTTCTTTATCAACTTTGTTAATCTGTGAAGGAATTTAGTTTTAAAAAAAGAATACAAGTGGAGACCACCTCCGGGATTTCCGGAGGCAGCTTTTCTGTGGACGAAAGGGTGAGAATCTGTTGGCAAGAGTCTTTTTTGCCGATATGCGTGCCAGACAAAAAGAAAATCTTCTTGACAAGGTAGAAAAACTTTTTGAGCGGGCTGGGATGAGAGATCTTATTGCACCCGGGGATCTGGTGGCCTTAAAAGTCCATTTTGGAGAGCGGGGTAATACGGGATACGTGCGGCCCCAGTTTATACGCCGCCTGGTGAACAAGGTTAAAGAACTGGGTGGCAAACCCTTTCTTACGGATGCCAATACCCTTTAT
>NZ_JBNATZ010000061.1:0-11727 GCF_049701015.1 Desulfofundulus sp. | reverse complement strand
CGGTACACTGCACTCTTTTTGCGGCGAGGTGGTGCGGCGGCACTTCTACCTGCTGGGACTGGACCCGGGCTTCCGGGTGATGGATGAGAACGAGGCGTCTCTTTTACGCCTGGAGGTCCTGGAAGAAGTTCTCGAAGAATTTTATGGGGAACACCAGACATCGCCGCCCGGTGCGCCCTTCCTCTACCTGGCCCGGGCCCTGGCGGGTCGCCACGGCGACGACCGGGAACTGACCGGGCTTGTTTTGCGCCTGTACGATTTTGCCATGAGCCTGCCCCGGCCCCGCGCCTGGCTGGACTGGCTGGCCTGCTCCCTGGCCGGAGCCGGGGGCCTTTCCTGGGAAGAACAGCCCTGGCACGGGCAATGGCGGGCAATAATCCGCCTGGAACTGGAGTGCTGTCTGGACAGTCTGAAAGAAGCACGGCGTCTGGCTGCCTGTCCCGGTGGGCCGCAGCAGTACGTGGCGGTACTTGAAGAAGACCTGTCCAGGGTGCGGAGCTGGCTGGAACTGGTGGAAGGTTCCTTTGAAAACCTGCAGCTGGCCCTGAAAGAAGGTCAAAAGTGGCCGGCCCTGCCCAGGATTTCAAGGGGGGAGGCGGCTGATGAAATTAAAGAACGGGTTCAAAAGCTGCGGGACAACGTCAAAAAGCGGGTACAGGTCCTGTTTCATGAATATTTCTCCCGTTCACCGGAGGATATGATTGGTGACCTGGTCCGGGTTGCACCTCTGGTGCAGGCACTGGTCCAGGTGGTGCTGCGGTTTGAGGAAGCTTACCGGCAGGCCAGGCTGGAGCGTGCTGTGGTCGACTTCGCCGACCTGGAGCATTATGCCCTGGCCATCCTGGCTCAAAACGGTGAGGGATCTCCGTGGGGTGTGGAAATTCCGCGGGACCCGGAGGCCCCGCTTCTCCCTTCCCCCGTGGTTGCGGAGTACCGTGAGTACTTCGCGGAAGTGCTGGTGGATGAATACCAGGACATCAACGGAGTCCAGGAGGCCATTCTGGAGCTGGTATCCCGGGGGGATAACCGCTTTCTGGTGGGAGATGTCAAACAGAGCATTTACCGCTTCCGGCTGGCGGACCCGGCGGTTTTTTTGCACCGTTATCACCAGTTTGTGGATCTGGCTCCCGGGCAGGAGCCGGGGCCGGGCTGGCGCCTGACGCTGCGGGCCAACTTCCGCAGCCGGCACGAGATCCTGGAGACGGTCAACTTTCTTTTCGAACGGCTGATGACCCGGCGGGTCGGGGAACTGGATTACGATGAGCGTGCCCGCCTTCAGCCCGGGGCCTGCTATCCGGATTGTGCGGCAGGCAGGGCAGGTGGTCCGGTGGAGGTCCACCTGCTGGACTTCGAGCCTCCGCAAGGGGACGGGACCGGAGATACAACCGGCCAGGAGGAGCTGGAGGAACTGGACCTGGCCCGCCTGGAGGCGCGCTGGGTTGCGGAGCGGGTTCACCGGCTGGTGACCGCAGAGGGTTTAAAGGTGTACGACCGGGAAAAAAGTGAATACCGTCCGGTTACATGGCGGGATGTGGTGGTGCTGATGCGCTCCCTCAAGGGCCGGGTGGGAGTATTTCTGGAGGAGTTCCGCCGCCTGGGGATACCGGTTTTTGCGGATGGTGCGGGCGGTTACTTCGAGGCCCCGGAGGTGGAAACCGTACTCTCGGTCCTTCAGGTGATCGACAACCCCCGCCGGGATATTCCTCTGGCGGCAGTGCTCCGGTCGCCCCTCGTGGGGCTGGATGCGGCGAGGCTGGCTCAAATTCGCCTCGTCTGCCCGGAGGGAGACTTTTATACTGCTGTGCAGCACGCCGCGGAGGGGCCGGCGGACGTGGCGCCGGAGCTATCGGAACGTCTGCGTTCTTTTTTGAAGAGACTTGGAGAGTGGCGGGAACTGGCCCGCCGGCTGCCGCCCGCGGAACTGCTCGAGGAGCTGTACCGCCAGACCGGTTATTACGACCTGGTGGGAGCCATGCCCGGCGGCGTGGTGCGCCAGGCCAACCTGCGGGCACTGGTGGACCGGGCCCGGCGTTTTGAGGGGACCATTTACCGGGGCCTTTTCCGCTTTCTCCGTTTTATCGAGCAGATGCGGGGCAAGGGTGGGGACATGGATGCCGCCCGTTCCCTGGGCGAAAATGAAGACGTGGTCCGGATCATGAGCATTCACAGGGCCAAGGGCCTGGAGTTTCCCGTGGTGGTGGTGACGGGCCTGGGCCGCCGGTTCAATTTACAGGATCTCTCCGAAAGTTTCCTGCTGCACCGGCGCCTGGGGTGTGGCCCCGTGGTGGTGGACCTGGAGCGGGGGGTGCGTTACCCTGCTGTCCTGCACCGGGTGATCCGGCAGCGCCTGCGGCTGGAAGCCCTGGCCGAGGAAATGCGCCTGTTGTACGTGGCTCTAACCAGGGCCCGGGAACGCCTGATCGTGGCTGCCGCCGTGCGCGACCTGGAACGGCAGGTGGACAACTGGCGGAGCCGGGTGGCGGGGTTGCCGCCGGAAGGGCCCTTGAGCGTTTCGCTGCAGGCGGGAGCCGGGTCGGCTCTGGAATGGCTGGGTCCGGCCCTGTGGAGTCACCCGTCCCTGGCCGGATTTTCTCCGCGCGGGGAAGTGACATCGGCCGGGACCGGGTGCTGGCAGGTGCATTTGTGGCCGGCGGCAGCTCTGGAGGGGCTCCGGGCGGGAGGTGGCTCCGGCACCGGGGCGATCGCGGATCTGTCCTGGGCCCGGTGGCTTGAACGGCTGGAACCGCTGCCCGGGGATTGGCTGCGGCAGCAGGAGGAAAACTGGCCGGGTGGCCCCTCGGAACTGGTGGATAGCGGTGAGCTCAGGCGGAGGCTGTTCTGGACCTGCCCCCACCCGGAGCTCTCCCGCCTCCCTTCCAAGGTCACGGTCACAGGGTGGCGGCGCCAGCAGGAGGAACTGGAGGACCGGGTGAGCGGGGGAATACCCGGGGAAGGTTGGCTGGAGGATCGTTTCGCTGAAGGGGGGACGGGAGTGGGTGAGTTACCCCCGGGATTCGACCTGCCGGCTTTCTACAATGGGGAGCACTACACCGGTATCAGGCGGGGGATGGTGGTGCACCTGGTGATGCAGAGCATAAAGCTGGATGAGCTTCCGGATGAGAAGGAAGTGCGCCGGCACCTGGACCGGTTGGTAGAGCGTGAAATCCTGCGTCCGGAAGAAGTAAAGCTGGTTCGCCCGCTGGAAATCGTCCGTTTCTGGCAAACAGACCTTGGGAAAAGGGTGCTGGCCGCTGCAAGATGTGGCCGGCTCTGGCGGGAGGTCCCCTTCACCCTGGGTCTGGAGGTCCCGGAGCTATATCCCGAATTAAGTGGTCAAGTACCGCCGGGAGAGGTCATTCTCATGCAGGGGGTAATTGACTGCCTGCTGGTGGAAGAAAACGGCCTGGTGATCATAGACTATAAGACTGACCGGTTGACCGTCGACTCACTGCCTGAAGCGGTGGCGGGCTACCGGACCCAGCTTGAGCTATACGCCCGCGCAGCCCAAAAACTTCTGGGCCGACCGGTGACGGAGAAGTACCTGTACTTTTTCGCCCTCAACCGGGCAGTGGCTGTTTAAGCGGCTGTTTAAAGGGGGGACGAACTTGGGCAAAACCCTGCGCATTTTACATACCTCCGACTGGCACCTCGGCAAGACCATTGGCAGCCACCGGCGCTGGGACGAGCAGGAACAGTTTATCGATGAAATCGTCCGCCTGGCAGCGGAGGAAAGGGTGCACCTGGTCCTGCTGGCCGGGGATGTTTTTGATACCGAGAACCCCCCGGCCCGGGCCGAAGAATTATTCTTCGACGCTCTTTCCCGCCTGGCGGTTGACGGGCGGCAGGTGGTGGTGATTGCAGGCAACCACGACCAGCCCGAGCGCCTGGCTGCACCGGTACCCCTGGCAGCCCGCCAGGGAGTGCACATCCTGGGCCGTCCCGGAGATGTACCGCCATTGGGGCCGGGCGTGCTGGAGACCGGCCCCTCCCGGCTGGTGCTGCAGGGAGCCGGCTGGCCCTGCCCGGCAGTGGTGCTGGCTCTTCCTTACCCGTCCGAGGCCAGGCTGGGTGAACTGCTCACCGGTTCCATGGAGGAGGTGGACCGTCAGGCCGCCTACTCCCGGAGGGTGGCTGCCGCCTTCCGGCAGCTTGCGGGTGCCTGCCGGCCGGAAGCGGTGAACCTGGCCGTCAGTCACCTTTACGTGCACGGAGGACAGGTCAGTGACTCCGAGCGCACTCTTTCCCTGGGCGGGGCCTACAGCGTGGACCCGGATGCCTTTCCGCGGGAGGTACACTATGTGGCCCTTGGGCACCTGCACCGTCCCCAGGGTGTGGGAGGTGCGCCCGTACCCTGCCGTTACAGCGGCTCACCCCTGGCCTACAGCTTTTCCGAGGCCGGCCAGGCCAAGAGTGTGATTCTGGTGGAGGCCTCCAGCGGCGGGCCGGTGAAGTGGCGGGAAATCTTCTTGAACTCCGGGCGGCCGCTGGTGCGGTGGCGGGCCACCGGAGGTTATGAAGAAGTACTGGCTTGGTGCCGGGCCGGTCGGGATGAGCGGGCCTGGATTGACCTGGAAGTTCACGCGGCAGCTCCTCTCACCCGGGAGCAGGTGGAGCGGCTGCGTGAGATCCGTCCGGGAATTATCGATATCAGAACGGTTTTACCGGAGCAGGAAGGGGAGGCTGCCGGAGCTCCGGATTTGGGCGCTCTGCCCCTGGACGAGCTTTTCAAGCTGTTTTACAGCCAGCAGACCGGGGGCGGAGAGCCGCAGGCCGACCTGGTCCGCATTTTCCTGGAACTGGTGGAAACAGAGGAAAGGGGGGACGGAGTTGAGGCCGATTGAGCTGCGCCTGGCCGGATTGCACAGTTACCGCCAGGAAGAGGTGGTAGATTTTAACGCTCTATGCGAGCGGGGGATTTTCGGTATTTTCGGCCCCACCGGCAGCGGCAAATCCACCATCCTGGATGCGGTCACTCTGGCCCTCTTCGGCGAAGTGAAACGGGCCAGCCGGGGCAGGGAGGGGATCATAAACCAGCAGAGCGAACAGGCCAGGGTGGCCTTCACATTTGAAGTAGGCCGGGGCGAGGGGCGGTGCCGCTACCGGGTTGAGCGGGTGCTGCGTAAAAGCGGCGATTTCGGGGCCCATACCCGGGAGTGCAGGCTGGTGCGCATCGACCCGGACGGGGAAAGAGTGCTGGCGGATGGAGCCGACCAGGTGAGAACAGGGGTTCAAGAGTTGCTGGGGCTCACCGCTGATGACTTTACCCGGGCGGTGGTCCTGCCCCAGGGCCGCTTTGCCGAGTTTCTGGCCCTGCGGCCGGCGGACCGGAATCAAATGCTGGAGCGTATTTTCGAACTTGACCGGTTCGGCGAACAACTGAAGAGGCGGGTGGGTGATGCCGGGGCCAGAGTGCAGGCGGACCTGGACAGAGTGGAAGCGGAGCAGAGGGGTCTGGGCGACTGTTCTCCCCGGGCCCTGGAGGAAGCCCGCCAGGCTCTGGAAAAGAACCGGGCGGCCCGCCGGGAGGCGGAACGGGACCTGCAGGCGATCCGCAGGCGCCTGGAGGAGGTACGCGAGATCCTCCAGGCCCAGGGGCAGCGGGCCAGCCTGCAGCACCGCCTGCAGGAGCTCCAGGCGGCGGAAGGACAGGTACGCTGGGCGGAGGAACGCCTGGAGAGGGCGGCCCGGGCCGAAACCCTGCGCGGGCTGCTGGAAGAGTACGGGCGCCTGGAAGAAGATCTGGAAAGACGCCGGGCAAGGCTGCGGTCGTTACAGGAAGAAATGGACAGGCGGGAGGAGGCAGCCCGGGCGGCTGAGGAAGAGGCCGGCCGGATACGGCGGCACTGGGAAGAAAGGGGGCCGGCTCTTTTAAAGCGGCAGGCACGGCTGGAACAGGCCCGGGAGCAGGAAAAGGAGCTCGACATCTGGCTGGAGCAGCAGGCCGGGGACCAAAAACAATTGGAGCAGTTGGAACTGTCCGGGCAGAAAATGGTGAAGCAGCAGGAAGAACTTGCTTCCCGGCTGGACCTGGGGGAGCGGCGGCTGTCCGAACTGCGGAAACTGTGTGCACAGTTCCAGGTTGCCCTCGAGGAGGTCGAGCAGGCTCGCTGTGCCCTGGACCTGTACCGGGAGCTGACCCGGCTGGGCCAGGAAGTGAAAAAGATGGAAGGGGAGCGGGAAGAAGCGGCCCGGCAACTTGCCGTGTTGCAGCAGCAGGAGACAGAACTGGCCCGGGAAGTGCAGGTAATCGAATGTGAGCTGAAGCGGCACGGCGAGGATTTGGAGCACCTGCAGGGAAACCCGCCCGTACCCGAAGGGTACCTGGAACAAAGGGCTGGTGAAATACAGGGCCTCAGGCACCGGATCGAAGCGTTGCAGGAACTGGCCGCCCGCTATCACAAGCTCCAGGGTGAACACCGGCAGGTCGGGGAGCAGCTGGCTTTGCTCGAGCGCCAGCGGGACGTCTGGAGACAGAAGGCGGTCATTCTGCAGCAGGCTCTGGAGGAAGCAGATAAAGCTCTCGATCGGGCACGGCAGCAACTGGAGGAGGCCCGCCGCCGGAATATGGCCGCGGACCTGGCCCGGATGCTGGAGGCAGGGCGGGCCTGCCCGGTCTGCGGTTCGCTCCATCACCCCTCGCCCGCTTCTCCTGCGGGGGCGGAGCTAACCCCCCATGAGGAGGCAGTGGAAGCCGCGGAGGAGGAGCAGGCGCGGCGGCGGGATGAATGGCAGGAGTGTCAGAAGAAAATCGTCCAGCTGGAAACGGAAATTGCAGCGCTGGAGCGCCGGGAGAGGCAGCTGGCGGAGGAAAAGGAGCAACTCGGGGCGGAGGGTGGACGTTTGCGGGGTGAACTGCCGGCGGAATGGCAGGGGGTGCCGGTGCAGGATCTCCCGGCCCGGCTTCAAAGGGCGGAGCAGGCGTATCAGGAACAGCAGCGGGCCTGGCGCGACTGGCAACAGCAGCTGAAAGAAGCCCTGGACCGGAAAGAGGAACTCCGCCGCCGGCTGGATGAGCTGAGGCCCGCTCTTGCCCGTCTCCAGTCCGACCGGGCGGGTCTGGGCCGCCAGATCGAGGCCCTCTGCCGGCACCTGGGGGAAAAAGGGGCTGAGCGGCAGGCGGTCGGGGAAAAACTGGGGCTGCTTTTGGAGGTGCTGGGACTGGCGGACCCCGAACAGGTGCCGGGGTACTGGGACGCTTTAAGGGAGAAGCAGCAAAAGCACCGGGACTGCCAGGACGAAATGGCGGAGCTGGAGGCGGAGTTGAAAGACCTGGCCGGCCGGATCCAGAAGCTCAAAGATGACCTGCGGGACCTTGTGGTCCAAAAGGGGGCACTGAAAGCCACCCTGGCGGGCAGGGAAGAACAGATCCGCCGGCTCCGGGCGGAGTTGCACGGACTTACCGGCGGGTTGCGGGTGCAGGAGGCCCTGGGGCAGGTGCGGGAAGAACTGTCCCTGCTGCAGGGTGCGCTGGCACGGGCGGAGGAAGAAAGCCGGAGGGCGGCTGAGACCTGCCAGCGGGCCCGGCTGGAGTTGAAGGGTGAAGAACAGACCTGTGCCGCCCTGCAGGAGCGGCGGGAGGACCTGTGCCGGCGTCTCGAACGGTCGGCACGGGAGAACCATTTCGCCGGTTTCGCGGAGGCCAGGGACGCGCTGCTGGACCCGCAGGAGCGGGAGGAATTGGCCGGTCGGGTGAAGGAGTACCGCCAGGAGGAACAGGTGCTGCTGAAAGGGCTGCAGGAAGTGGAAGCCCGCCTGAAAGGTGTGAGTGTGGACGAAGGAGAGTGGCTGCGGCTGCAGGAAGAATTACGGGCTGCGGAAGAAGCCCTTGGTCTGGCCCAGCAGCAGGAAGGAGCGGCGGGGGCACTGCTGCAGAAGCTGCAGGAGAACCGGGAGAGGTGGGCCGTCCTGGAAGGGGAGCGGCAGCATCTGGCCCGGCGCGCTGCGCTCCTGCGGGAGCTGGAAGGGCTCTTGCGGGGCAGGGCGCTGGTGGAGTTTCTGTCCCGCCGGCGGCTGGAGAACCTGGTTGCCCTGGCTACGGAGCGGCTGGGCCGGCTTACCGGCTACCGTTACGCCCTGGAACTGGACGGGCAGGGCGGTTTCATCCTCCGGGACGAGGGGAACGGCGGCCTTAAGCGCCCTGTTTCCACCCTTTCGGGTGGCGAAACCTTCCTGGTATCATTAGCCCTGGCGCTCGCCCTCTCGGATCAGATCCAGCGGCGGGGCCGGGCTCCCCTGGAGTTTTTCTTCCTGGATGAGGGCTTTGGTTCCCTGGACGAGCAGTGCCTGGAGGCTGTGATGGATACTTTGGAGCGCCTGCCCCTGGAACGGGTGGCCATCGGATTGATCAGCCACCTGCCCCAGTTGAAAAGCCGCCTGCCCCGCCGTTTGGTGGTCGAGCCGGCCCGGCCCGGGGGGCCGGGCAGCCGGGTCCGCCTGGAACTGGCCTGATTCAAGCAGTGATGAAAATGGTCTTTTTGTATAAAACGGAGGATAAGCTTAAAATAGAATAACTGTCCTCCCGGGGGGCTAGAGATAATCAATGTCAAACCCGGCAGACCGACAACTGTTATATGACCTGCACGAAAATCCACCGGCCGGGCGGACCCTCGTTTACGCCCTGCAGTGGTTAATCTTTACCCTGGCCAACACGGCGGTGGTGCCCCTGGTGGTGGGCCGGGCGCTTGGGTTGGACCAGCCGGGCGTGGCAGCTTTAGCCCAGCGCACCTTGTTTTTCTCTGGCCTGGCCTCCCTTCTGCAGGTGTTGTTCGGCCACCGCCTGCCGGTTATGGAAGGGCCGTCGGGGATGTGGTGGGGTGTGTTCATCACCCTGGCCTCCCTGGCGCCGGGGCTCGGGAAGCCGCTGGCAGTATTGCGCAGCGACCTGGAACTGGGAGTGCTGGTGGCCGGTGTGGTGCTGGTGCTGGTGGGTTCCAGCCGCCTGGTGGGCAGCGCATTGAGTTTGTTTACCCCGGCGGTGACCGGTTCGGTGCTGATTTTGCTGGGACTGCAGCTGAGCGGTACCTTTGTGCGGGGTATGCTGGGGGTGGGGGTGGAGGGTTCCGGGGCAAATCTGCGCACAGCCCTGCTTTCGGCAGTCGTGGTGGCGGTGGTTCTCTGGGTCAGCCTGAAAGGGCGTCCTTTTACCCGCAGTGTGGCGGTGCTCATCGGTATCGGGGTGGGCTGGCTGCTGGCCATCCCCCTGGGCCTGGCTCCCGGCGTGCCCTGGTCGGTTTCCGGTGTCTTTGAACTCCCCCGGCTCTTTGCCTGGGGGACCCCAACCTTTGATGCCGGCATTATAATTACTTCGGTTGTGACGGGACTTCTGGTTTTAAGCAACCTGGTAGCCAGCATCCTGGCCATGGAAAAAACCGTGGGCCGGAAAGTGCCCCGGCAGGCCTATGACCGGGGAGTGGTCCTGACCGGGGCGGCCGACATTATGGCCGGCGTGGGGGCCACCGTGGGGTTTGTGCCCTTTTCGGCCGGGGCGGCCATGGTGGGCATGACCCGGGTGGCATCCCGGATGCCCTTTATTTTGTTTGCCGTCATGATGGCCGTTCTGGGTCTGATTCCCCCCGTGGGAGCCTTTTTGTCTTCCATTCCCGTTCCCGTGGGTTATTCAGTCCTGATGGTTTCTTTCTGCCAGATGGTGGGGTTCGGGTTGCGGGACTACCTCAGCCTGCCCCTGGACAACCGCGACGTCTACATTATCGGTCTCACCCTGCTTATGGGAACGGGAGCCATGATGCTGCCGGCCCGGGCGCTGGCAGGCATGCCGGTCCTGGCTCGCTATCTTTTGGGCAACGGCTTTTTGAGCGGCATGCTGCTTTGTATTCTTCTGGAACATGTCTTCCTACCGGCTAAGTTTTTTGCCTCCAAACCCGCCTCCAGCGATGATGCCGCCTCCACTTCCAGCACCACCCTGGGGGAAAAAGGTCCTGGCATGGACGGGTGATAATTTCCCCGCAGGTACACCGGCTCCAGGCCCCTCAAGACAAGAGGTGCCTTTATTATGGTCTGCGGGCCAGGCTGTGGTATAATAAACTGTAATGTTTTCTTTTCGGAAGTTTCGGAGGTGAAGGGGATGCCCCTGGGTGAATTAAAAATGACTTACCGTGAATACCTCCAGTTGCCCGAGGATAAGCGTTACGAACTAATTGGGGGGAGGCTTTATATGGTACCGGCGCCCAGCGTAATCCACCAGATGGTTCTGGAGAATCTGGGGTATATTCTGAACTGGCACGTCCGAGAGAAAAAAAAGGGGGTCGTTCTGCGCTCTCCCATTGACGTTTACTTAACGGAGGAGGATGTGGTCCAGCCAGATATCATTTTTATCAGCCAGGAACGCCGGTACATCATCGGGGAGGCCAATATAAGAGGCGGGCCCGATCTGGTAATTGAGGTTTTATCCCCTTCCACCGCAGTCATAGATCAAACCGTTAAAAAAGAACTGTACCGGAACCACGGGGTGCGGGAGGTCTGGTATGTGCACCCGGTGGTTCAGACTATAGAAGTCTGCACCTTTACCCCGGAGGGAGAAAAAAAGGAGCTTTACGCCCGGCACGATGAAAAGTCTTTTGTTTCTGCGGTGTTGCCTGGTCTGCAGCTGGATCTGAACAAGGTTTTTTAGCTTTTCTGCACCTGTGGGGACACTTCTACAAAAAGGGGAGTTGTTGCTTGTTACCGTTACATAAAATAGTGGTGCCCACCCCTTACGCGGTGGGTCCGGTCAATGCTTATCTCATCGCTTCCCGGCCCTACACCCTGGTGGACCCGGGGCCCGATACCGGCGAGGCCAGGGAGGTACTCCAACAGGAATTGTGCCGCCTGGGTGTCCCGCTGGAGGAAGTGGAAAGAGTCCTGCTCACCCACTTCCATTCCGACCACAGCGGCCTGGCCCACTGGATACACTCCCTGACGGGGGCAAAAATATATGTCCATCCCTATGACCTGAAGAAACTTAGCGGTCATAACGATTTTATCGGTGAGAGGATGCCTTTCGTCCGCGAAGCCGGTACCCCGGCCGAGATTATAGTGCAAATTCTCAGGGACGAGGATAAGCTCCCCAGGCCGTTTGTACCGCCCGAAAGTGCTGTAACCACGACCGGGGGAGTGGAAATACCCTTCGAGCAGGGGTGCTTAGAGGCGCTCCATTTTCCGGGCCATGCCACCGGGCACCTTTGCTTTTACGACCCGGCGGGGAAAAATCTTATCTCCGGCGATTTTCTGCTGCCCCACATCACACCCAACCCGTTTTTGGAGCCCGACCCTGTTCATCCGGAACGGCGGGCACCCAGCCTGAGCCAGTACCTGCAGGGGTTGGACAGGCTGATGGCCATGGACATCCGGCGGGTCTGGCCCGGGCACGGGGAAACAATTGATGACTACCGGCAGGTGGTGACCATGGTGCGGGAGCACCACCGGGCCCGGTTTGACGCCCTGGTGGAGCTGTTGCGAAAATGCGGGCGGTGTACGGCTTTTGAGCTTTCCCGGCTTACTTATCCCGATTTGAAGGGGTTCAACATCTTTCTCGGACTTTCGGAAATCCAGGCCCACCTGGACGTACTGGTGGAAAAAGGCCGGGTGAAGGTGGACAGGGTGGACGGCGTGGCGTATTATTCCCTCGTAAATATTCAGTAACAACTGTTGTGACGGGGATGCGGTGCTGTCGGCGCGTCACCACGTTGCCGAGACTGTCTCTCACAAAGCCCCGTTCGTCCACAGAATAAC
>NZ_JBNATZ010000060.1:0-11932 GCF_049701015.1 Desulfofundulus sp. | reverse complement strand
TGTGTCCATAATCAATTCATCCAAAAAGCTTTCAACTAAACCGGTCTCCCCTGGAAGAAAAGGTAGCCCCCCGATATTTACCTTTTCAATACTCGAGTAAAAGGCATGTGGTTTACCGTCTGTTATCCCTGCATAGTAACTACCATCCTTGTAAGGGAAAAGAATGTAGGCCCCAAAAACAGTTTTGGCTATTTTCTCACCTCGCGAATAAAGTATAGCATCACGATAACGATGCATGGTATTAATATCGTCCTCTTCAGGTCCTGGTTTGCCATATTTTGAATAATAACTACTACCAGGAAGGGCTGGATTTAAGCGGTATTTGGCGTCAAAAACATATTGGTATTCAACATCTCCATCTTCCTTTTTCAGAGTAAGCATATTGTCGGGCTTTTGGTTAGTGGTAGGTAGCTTTGTATTGTGTAAGTTGTTGTAAGACAAAATAATTTTTTCGTTATTTTGGGGATTTGTGTAATAAATACGAGCCCGTCTTGATGTGTCCAATCTAACTGTTAAGCCCGTATTGTTTACTTTGATTAGATCATGTGTCTCTAATTGGTACCTGTCTCGTAATATAGAGTGTAGTTTAAGAAAGCACCAATACTCATAAAGCTGGGCCAAGTCCTTGACGGAGATATGGAAAATATCGGACTGTAAACACAGCCCTTTAACTAACATTAAATAATACTTATAGACCTCCCGATACCCGGGGGCCATTTGTAAGACCAGTGAGAGATTATCTATCCGGTATAAATCTCCGACATCAACAAGGAAGCTAAACCTCTTCATTTTAGATAACCTATTCCACATAGAATCAGTCATCTCAATTATTTTCTCATCAAAAATACTTGAATCAACAAATGTTCTTCGATATACTCTCTGAAAGTGGCGTAATTTGTTCTGAATCGAGCTAATTACCCATTTGACAAAACGATTCTCAAAGGTATCAAAATCAATTTTCTTCCTAATCTCAAGGATTTTTGTTGGGAAATAGGTGTCGCCACCTACCTTTATTCCTCTCCTGCTTCTCTGCAAAAAAGACTGCTTTTTGACCAACCATTTCAAAGAACTGCCATCAACTCGTCTTACATTTTCACCATGGGTGAGCCTTCTCTCATTGGTGATCATATGATGGGGACAGTTTTCAATCCTTTTCAGTGCTTGATACAGCCTCTCAAAGCAGTACCTAATGATACTAAAAAACTCAGTCAAACCGGGCTTGATGCTCGAAGATGGTTGAGCCAAAAAATATGTGCGTTGAAGAAAATCAAAGGCTAGATTATACAGCTCTGCAGTAACTTCGGTGAGGAGTTGGAAGTAGTCACTACGGTACTCTATCTTCGCGGGGAAAACTTCAATAGTAACCGTCAATAATCTCTTTGAGTTAGCCCAAATCTCCAATTGAGATAAACCAATGTCATTTCTGAAATTGATGTTTCCCGACATTACCTTCGAACGACCGATATAAGCGATGGCTTCACGGATGTGTTTGTTTTCGTGAAAAAATTGCAATCCGCCTTCGGTTCTGTCTTCAATGATCACCTCATAAGTCTGGTTTTCATAAAAACAAGGAAAATAGCGTTCCCCCGGAATGTATAACTTGCTGTTCCCCTCTTCAAAAGGGTCAAAAACCCGAGCCTCAAAATCGATATGGCAAGAGATGAGTAGTTCAGCTGTTATCCACTGCCCAGCATCTGTACGGTGCAAATTCAGAGCATCAACTGTGGGGTGGATGGGTCTTCCCTTGATCGTAAAAACGAAATCTTTAGTTTCAACCTGTAACAATTCATATTGCCTATGCCCAGAAAGATGTAAACCCATCCTCCTCATACCTCCCCAGCATGTAGGCAATCTTTCGGGCACTTCTTGGCCATCTTACTACTGAGATATTTTCTAAGATTTTTTCCGCTTCTTCGGCAGCACCTTCGTCACTTTCTAAGGAAACATTGGTGCATAATTCAAACAGGCCTATTAGAGCTTGGTAAATTTTGCGTGAACTCCCCTGGAGCCGAGGCAGAATCTTTTGAAGAAGCTGCCAATCAAAAGCATTGTCTTTGTCCATTAACCCATATTCCTGGTTATAAATCATATAAAAACTAATCTCATCCCGAACCCGGTAACCAACGTGCAGGTTAGCCGGCTGCAAAATATCGTTGACCTTTATCAAAATGTTTACTACTTCATCTACTATGGCTTTTCTTTCTGGTAGACACTCCCTTAAGACACAGTATTCGCTTTTTAGAACTGAAGAAGGAACTTCTGGGGGAACAAAGGCTTGTCCTTCGAAATGACTCCTCTCTTGATAGCTACCGTAGTTGTCTAAAGCAACCTCAAAGAACTCAATAGTATTAGCCCTGTCTAAGACTTTCTTGCTGAAAGGATGAGTTGTTTCATCCATATTAACCGTACCGACAATATACAGGTTTTCAGGAATGTACAAGCCAGCAAATTCCTTCCGGTCTTCTTGGAAGACAAAGTCGGTTTCCCTAAATATCTTATTAGTCCGTATTTTTCCTTTATCCCACCGCCTGGTCTCCAGAAGACTCAGGAAGTCACTGAAGTAATACTCGACCCGGGCCAAGTTCATTTCATCCAGGCAGACAAAGTACGGGTTGTTAATATCTGAAAGTGCCCGCTGTATGACTCGCGTAAGGACTCCCGGCTGGAACCTGCCTTCCAAATTCCTGTACCCCAGTAAATCGGAACTGTCGTTCCAATCAGGCCTAACGGGAATAAGCTCAAACCTACCGTTATCACTGGTTGCACCCACTGCTTCTGCAAACAGCTCAATTAGCTTTGTTTTTCCCGTACCCGAAATGCCGGCAAGAATGACAAAAGGTTTTGTCTTTAAGCTTAGGAAAAAGTTGAAGAGCAGGTCTTCTTCAAAGAAGAAACCCCTGGCTTTTATATATTCGTAAATACAGTGAATGGCATCGCGATAATTAATTGTGTAACCGGGCTTGCGATCATTGATGGTAACTTCATCCACGTAATTCTTATACACTGAAAGCAAAGAACACAGATCCTTTTCCAGTAAATTGTCATCCGGCAGCTCTTTGGCATGATATTCTTTATAGGCTATTGTACCTTCAACGTATAATTGTCCTAAAGAAGAAACAGTTGCAAGATTGATATCATTTCCGATTCTAAACCCATCTAATGCCCGTAAATCACGTCGTGCCCCGATCTCTCTTGCTTTATCTCTCAATGAACGCCTCGCTTCTACCGTTCCCAAATTTTTAGCTATTTCAGTGACGCCTTGATTTAATGTCAGATAAAGCTTGCTCATATCCTCGGAAAACAAGTAAACAACATAGATCCCCTTTTGTGTTGTATCGGTTATTCTGGAATCCATTAGTGCTAACCACGGTATTTTTGCCCAAGTACCTTTGCCAATAGAACCTTCAACTATAATCCCATCATAAGTAGAGACGCAGGATATACTTTGGACTTTTTCTACCATTTTTTTCATCACATTACCCAAAGGATGACCTTTAATCGGCTCATGCTCTCTAGCATAACTATAATTGTTCATGAACTCTTCGAGTAAAGCCCTCAAACCATTCACCCTTCATTATAGAAGAATAAAATTGCACAAGGTCCTTACATGGGTATCATAACCAGTTCGACAAAACTCAGGTAGAATCCTGCTGAAAAAGGCAGCAACTCGCTGCAGATCCCTGATGTGATAACCAGTGGTAACAAAAAAACAGGGCGAGGTTCCATCCGTTCCTCGCCCGTCCTTGTTTCAATTCAGTTGCGCCACTTTATCTCCCCTGCCCGAATGCTAAAGGGCCATTTTCTGGGTCATTGAATTGGTCTAATATCTTGAAGAGATGACTCCTGCTCATACGCAGCAGCTACCTTTAATATGGTTCCTTCCGCGAAGGGTTTACCGATTATCTGCATGCCTACCGGTAAACCGTCAGAGGAAAGGCCGACAGGAACAGAGATAGACGGAATGCCGGTAAGATTACAGGGGGCGGCCCACACCATGAATTGCATGACCACGTCCTTCGTTTTACCGTTTACATTTACATACCTTTGCCCAATACGGGGTGCTGTAATGGGAACGGTTGGGGCAACCAAAACGTCAACCTGTGTAAATACCCGCCAGAACCCTTCCTGGATTACTCTCCTAGCTCGCTGTGCCTTTACGTACTGGACGGCAGTAATAAGTTCTCCTCCTTGCAATAATAGGCGCACGTCATCACCATAACCGGCAGGGTTACCTACCAGCGTTTCGTGGTGATAAGCAGCTGCCTCAGCTGTAATGGTCACCATTTCGGCAAAAACTGAAAGGGACAATTCGGGAATGAACACATCAATTATTTCTGCACCCAGAGATTCTAACGTTTTAACCGCGGCCCTCACCCGTGATTCAACTTCCGGATCAACATCATCAAAATAATAATTGGATGGTACACCGATTTTCAATCCCTTCACTCCGGACCCCAGTTGAGAGCGGTATGTCTCCACGGGTTTATTTTTTGTGGTTGGGTCTTTGGGATCATACCCCGCTATCACTTCAAGGATAATTGCGACATCCTCGACCCCGCGGGCCATCGGTCCGACATGATCAAGCGACCAGGCCAGCGGAATAACCCCGTATTTGCTGACCCTGCCGAAAGTCGGTTTGAGGCCAACAACACCGCACAACGCCGAAGGAGTGCGGATAGAGCCTCCCGTATCGGTACCAAGAGAAGCAACACAAAGCCCGGCAGAAACCGCCGCCCCGCTCCCTCCACTTGATCCACCGGTAATATGTTCCGTGTTCCACGGGTTGTGAGCATCACCAAAGTGAGGGTTTTCGTTGGTGGCGCCAAACGCATATTCGTGCATATTAAGTTTTCCGGTAAGAATTACCCCAGCATCCAGCAGCTTGTTTACGACCGTAGCATTGTAATCGGGTATAAAGGTTCTGAGTAAGGCTGAACCCCCGGTCGTTTGGATTCCCCTGGTGTAGAACAAGTCTTTTAATGCCATGGGAATACCGTGCAGGGGTCCCTTATAGCCTCCTGCCATGATATCCGCTTCGGCTTGTTTAGCACTGGCCATCGCCATATCACCTAAAACGGTTATGTACGTGTTCAACTTTGGATCTATACTCTCAATGCGGGCAAGAACCGAGGCGGTAAGTTCGACCGGAGATAATTCCTTACTCTTAATCATAGGTGCCAGCTCGGAAATAGTCTTATAGTAAAGCTCTGTCATGCGACTGCCACCTCCGCATCAAACAGCAGGGCGGGAACAACATCAGTCAACTGAAAAAACGTCAGGGGTGCGGAAGCCTCCAACAACCCCATCATTGTCACGGCTATGGCCTGGAGATCCTTGCTGCTTGCATTGATCCCGGACATCATCAGGGCCTGCCTTAAAAAATCCTCCATCAAATCCACTCCCCCGTATATTCATATAATTTTATATATTCGTAAAAGCAGAAACATATCCTGCTAAAATGAGACAGGTTCAAGGGCAAAAGGAAAAAGGGATAAGTAGCGTAAAGCCCTCATTTCTCAAGGCTTCACTACTTATCCCTCCTCTTCCTCACTACTGCTTGAACCTCAATCCTTTTCCCTTTTCCCTACCCAAACGGAACCACTTTTTTCGCATGGGGAAAAAGTATAAAGGAAATATGCATGAAAATCTGTTCTCCCCCGCCCCCTACTCCACCGTCACGCTCTTGGCCAGGTTGCGGGGCTGGTCCACGTCGCAGCCCCGCACCACGGCCATCTGGTAGGCCAGGAGCTGCAGGGGTATCACGGCCAGCACGGGGGCCAGGACGGGATTGGTGGGCGGGATGTAGAGCACGTGGTCGGCCACCTTTTCCAGCTCCTTCTGCCCCTCCATGGCCAGGGCTATGACCGTGGCGTCCCGGGCCTTCACCTCTTTGATGTTGCTTAAGGTCTTTTCAAAGAGGTTCTTCTGCGTGGCCAGGGCGACCACCGGCACGCCCTTTTCAATCAGGGCCAGGGTGCCGTGCTTTAACTCCCCCGCGGCGTAGGCTTCTGCGTGTATATAGGAGATCTCCTTCAGCTTGAGGGAACCTTCCAGGGCTACGGCATGGTCCAGGCCCCGGCCGATGAAGAAAACATCCTCAGCCTTGCCGTACATCCGGGCGAGGTCCTTGATCACCTGGCCGTTATTCAAGATCAGTTCCGCCCTGCTGTCCAGTTGCCTCAATTCTTTAATGATCGCCCGCCTGTCCTCAAGTGTCATGGTGCCCCGTACCGTGGCCAGGTGCAGGGCAATCAGGTACATGGCCACCAGCTGGGTGGTATAGGCTTTCGTGGAGGCTACGGCTATCTCGGGACCGGCCCAGGTATAAAGCACATGGTCGGCTTCCCGGGCAATGGAACTGTCCACCACGTTGGTCACGGCCAGGACCGGCGCACCCAGGCGTTTTGCTTCTCTTAAAGCCGCCAGGGTATCGGCCGTCTCCCCCGACTGGCTGATTACTATCACCAGCGTACCTTCATCGATTATGGGCTGGCGGTAGCGGAATTCGGAAGCGATATCCACCTCCACAGGTATGCGGGCCAGTTGTTCGATTACATACTTGCCCACCAGGCCGGCGTGGTAAGCGGTCCCGCAGGCGGTGATAAATATCTTGCGCAGATTTTTCAGCTTTTCCTCGTCCAGGGCCAGCTCCTTGAGCACCACCGCCGAATCGTCACCGGCCAGCCGGCCTTTCAAGGTATCGCGCAGGGCCCGGGGCTGTTCGTGAATCTCTTTAAGCATGAAATGGGCGAAGCCGTTTTTCTCCGCCTGGGCGGCCTCCCATTTTACCTCAAAGACCCGTTTCTCCACTGGCTTCCCGCACCTGTCAAAAATGCCGACTTCTTCCGGCGTAAGTACGGCCATCTCACCATCGTCCAGAATATATGTGCGCCGTGTATAGGCCAGCAAGGCCGGGATATCTGAAGCCAGGAAATTTTCGCCCTGTCCCAGGCCCACCACCAGGGGGCTGTCCTGGCGCACGGCCACCAGTTTATCCGGCTCGTCAGCAGCCAGCACCACCATGGCATAGGAACCCCGGATGCACTCCACCACCCTACGGACCGCCTCTACCAGATCGCCCCGATAAAATTGCTCCACCAGGTGAGGCAGCACCTCCGTGTCGGTTTCGGAAGCAAACCGGTGGCCCTGCGAGCCAAGCCATTCCCTTAATTCCAGGTAGTTCTCAATGATCCCGTTGTGCACCACGGCGAAACGCCCGGAACAGTCGACGTGAGGGTGGGCATTGGTGTCCGAAGGGCAGCCGTGGGTGGCCCAGCGGGTGTGCCCGATACCGGTACACGCGTGCCCGTTGTAGTCCCGCAAATTTTCCGCCAGGCCGGCCAGCTTGCCCGCCCGCTTGCGCACCTTAACAACTCCACCTTCCAGGACGGCTATGCCGGCTGAATCATAACCGCGGTACTCCAGTTTGGCCAGTCCGTCCAGGAGTATGGGTACGGCCCGCCGGGGACCGATATAACCAACGATACCACACATATGAGAAACCTCCAGATAAAAGGTTATTAATCCAATAATTAGAAATACCGGGACACAGAAAGGCCTCTTTTGCGAAAAAAAACTCCCGGCACCCCCGGCCCTTCTGGAACGGGGTGCTTTCGGTAGAACGGCCTCCTACCCTTATGCCACCGGACACCTTTTGTCCCGGCCGTTGCCGGCCGGTTTTGTAGTGTCGTTTACGGTCGTGGCAAACCGGGGAGCACCCGCCGAAAACTTCGATAAACTCCCTCCTCGTCAACCCGGAACACCCGATAAATCAACTGGCTAACCGGCAATTTCCGGGCTCTGGCGCTTAGTTTTCAGTTGTCCTGGAAGTCGGCCTTTCCCCATCCCCCCTTTCAAAAAACCCCTTTCAAGATGATAACCTGCGGATTACGTCCGCCAGCTCGCCGGCAATAGAGCGCAGGAGCTCCATGTCCCGCCCTTCAACCATCACCCGCACCAGGGGTTCGGTACCCGAAGGGCGCACCAGTATGCGCCCCTGCCCGGCCAGGCGTGCTTCCTGTTCCCGGATAGCCTGCACCAGAACGGGACTGTTCATCACCATCTCCTTATCGGCAACCCGGACGTTTTCCAGCAACTGAGGAAGCTTCTCCATCTGGGCGGCCAGTTCCTGCAGCGTGGCCCCTGTCTCCCGGATGACCTGAAGGAGCTGTAAAGCCGTTAAAATACCGTCTCCGGTGGTGTTGTAATCCAGCATGATGATGTGCCCGCTCTGCTCCCCGCCAAAGGTAGCTCCGGAGCGGAGCAGTTCCTCCAGGACGTACCGGTCCCCGACCCGGGTTTTCAGGACCCGGATACCGCTCTGCTCCAGGGCAAGGTCCAGCCCGAGGTTGCTCATTACCGTGGCCACCACCGTATTCCTGGCCAGCCGGCCCTTCTTCTGGAGGGCACGGGCCAGGATAACCATGATCTGGTCCCCGTCCACCAGGTTGCCCCGGCCGTCCACGGCGATTACCCGGTCGGCATCCCCGTCATGAGCCAGCCCCAAGTGGGCACCGTGCTCCAGCACGGCTTCCTGCAGGGCCTCCGGGTGGGTGGAGCCGCAGCCGGCATTGATATTTACGCCGTCGGGGGTGTTGAAAATGGGAATAACTTCCGCACCCAGCTCCGCAAGCACCCGGGGGGCAATCCGGGAGGCAGCCCCGTTGGCGCAGTCAACCACCACCTTCAAACCGGAAAAGTCACATGACACGGTTTCCTTTAAAAAAGCCACGTAACGGTCCGCAGCATCGGCCACCCGGCAGATCCGGCCCACCCCTGCCCCCACGGGAGCGGGAATGCCGTCCGGACAGGAAACCAGCTGTTCGATTTCCTCTTCCACCTGGTCGGACAGCTTGTAGCCGCTGGCCCCGAAAAACTTGATCCCGTTGTCATCCATGGGGTTGTGGGAAGCGGATATGACCACTCCCCCGGCAGCACCCAGGGCCCTGGTGAGGTAAGCAATGGACGCGGTGGGCATGACCCCCACCCTGAGCACATTGACCCCGGCCGAACATATCCCGGCCGCCAGAGCGGCCTCCAGCATGTCGGAAGAAACGCGCGTATCACACCCCACGACCAGGCTTTCCCCCGGCAAACCCCGGGAGAGGACGTAAGCCCCCGCCCGTCCCAGTTTTAAGGCCAGTTCCGGGGTGAGTTCCCGGTTGGCCACTCCCCGGACGCCGTCGGTGCCAAATATTACTCCCATGGTTAAAGTCTCCTTTCACGCTCGCAGCTCGACAGAGATCATGTCCAAACACTGATAATTATATCTGGGGCCGTTGCAGAGATCAATTTTTTGTCAAAAAGTTTGAGTTCACTAACAATAATATGACGGGGGCGGGTATAAGGTCATCACCCCACCCCTGGTGAAAATCCTGTGGAAAGAGCAACCGCTTTTCACGTCTGGTTTTGCTTTTGCGGAAGTGTTTTTTCCGGCGGGTTTTCCGGCACAGGGGAAAGACGCACTGTAACCCAAACCTGATCGGGTCGCAGGACAACCCCGCCGCCGGGAGCAACCAGGTTGACTTTACGCACCACATTTTCACTGGCCCCACCTATATCCACCGGGACCGTACTTACCCTTTGCAAAGCTGCCAGCGTTTGAGCCGGCGCCGATACCTGCACCGTCCCGGGTTCCGCCCTGACTTCCTCCACCTGGTAACCCGCCGCAGGAGTTCCCCTGACCTGGGGTTCCACCGGTACTTCCTTCTCCGGCATGGCCAGCACGGGAACGGTCACCTTCACCGCAGAAGGGTGCACGATTACCCCCCGGGGCAAACCGGTAAGCACCGCCGATTTTTCCAGAGTTGCCTCAGCACCCTGAACGTCAACGGTCGCCGTTACCCGGGTAACGTTGCCGACCAGCCGTTCCGGCCCTTTCAGGTGTACCAGCGGCGGTTCTACCGTAGCAGCCATAATGCTGTGACCCGGGCCGGGTTCCCCTTTGAAGGTTACTTCCACCGGGACTTCCTTTTCCACTATCCTGTCCACCTGAACCCGCACCCGGGAGGGAGACACCTGAAGTATACGGATACCGGGTGGAGCATTCACATTGACCGTTAATTCGTTTTCCCCGGGCTTTACACCAGAGAGATCCACCACCGCCTGGAAGTCACCCGGCGTAAGGATGGTCAGCTGGCCCCGGCTGCCCTGGGCCCGCACATTTACTGTGGGAGGCATCCCGGTCACCAGGCAACCATCGGGTATCCCCCGTCCCTGCAGGGAGACATTAAACAGCCGTTCATCCACGGGGTTTTGTTCGTTAGTTACGTAAACCCACAGGATCAGGGCCATCAACAGCGAGAGGATTTGCAGCGAAAGATTACGCCAGTTCAAACGGGGCAACAAGGAACACCTCCGGCACTGCTACTGTTTGCGGAACCACAAAAAAGCCAGGGAGCGCCCCCTTTGCGGCTCAAAGGCTCCGGCCAGGCGGTCGGCCAGGGCCGGCTCGTCCAGGTTCCTGGCGAGCACACCCTCCACAGCCAGGGAAATGATCCCCGTCTCTTCGGAAACAATTACCGCCAGGGCATCCGAAACTTCCGTAATGCCAATACCCGCCCGGTGGCGGGTGCCCAATCCCCTGGCCACATCCGGGCTTTCAGTCAGGGGCAGCAGGCAGGCCGCCGATGCCACCCGTTCCCCCCGGATGATCACCGCACCGTCATGCAAGGGGGTGTGGGGTTCAAATATATTGAGCAGCAATTCCGCAGATACCAGGCCGTCAATTTTAATGCCCGTGTCAATGTATTCTTCCAGGCCGGTGGTGCGCTCAAGAACAATCAACGCCCCGGTACGCTGGCGGGAGAGCAGGCTGGCCGCCCGGACCACCTGGCTGATGGTCCGGGAACGGTCAATTTCTCCCGGATAAATGAGCGGGCCGGTGAAAAACCGTCCTCCCCCGAGCTTTTCCAGTGCCCGGCGGAGCTCGGGTTGAAAAACTATGGGCAGGGCCACAACCAGGGCCGTCATGGTCTGGCGCAGCAGCCAGTGAAAGGTATATAAATGCAGCCAGCTGCTAAGGGCCGTGGCCACCATCAACACGGCCAGGCCTTTGAGCAGCTGTACCGCCCGGGTACCTTTAATCAACAGGAATAAACGGTAGAGAACAAAGGCCACGATGAGAATGTCGATGATGCTGGTCAGGTTGAGAAGATCCAGGTTCAGGGCCTTGAGTTGCTCCAGCAACTTCTTTCCCCCTTCGTACCCCCGCTCACGGTTAGTATTGGATTCATGAAGACATTATAATCCTTTTGCAGTTATAAATAAAGGAGCGCCCTCATCTCAAAGAGCGCCTGAATTTTTTCTTCCTTCGTTTTTGAGCACATCGTTTTTGAGAAGCCCGTAGGCGATGCTGTCCACCAGGGCCTGCCAGCTGGCTTCGATGATATTTGTGGATACCCCCACGGTGCCCCAGGACCGCTTCCCGTCTCCGGTTTCAATCAGCACCCGGACCACTGCTGCCGTGCCGTCCTTTTCATCAAGCACGCGTACCTTGTAGTCGGTGAGCTGCATGTGCCGGATGCAGGGGTAGAAAACTTCCAGGGCCTTGCGGAGGGCATTGTCCAGGGCGTTCACCGGACCGTTTCCTTCTGCCGCCGTGTGCACCACCTGATCGCCCACGGTTAGCTTGATGATGGCTTCGGAATACACGGGGCTGTTTTCCTTCAGCTCTATGATCACCCGCAGGCTTTCCAGCTTGAAGGGTTCCCGGTAATCATCGTACGCCCGGCGCAGAAGGAGTTCGAAGGACCCCTCGGCGCCTTCGAACATGTACCCCTGATGCTCCAGTTCCTTAATCTCTTCCAGGAAGCGGCGCGTTTCTTCCCTGCTGGCATCGAGATTGAAGTTGAGCTCATTTAACTTGTAGAACAGGTTGGACAACCCGCTGAGTTCCGACACCAGCACCCGCCGCCGGTTCCCCACCAGCGAT
>NZ_JBNATZ010000059.1:0-12075 GCF_049701015.1 Desulfofundulus sp. | reverse complement strand
CATGGCAGACCGTGAAGCAGGGCCACCACGCGGGTACCTTCAGCCTGCAGTTCTACTCCCTTGCCCGCCCGTAGCTCCAGCAGCAGTGGAGCCGGGGGAGGAAGTTCCTCACCGGTCACGGCCCTGCCCGGCAACCCGGGCTGCGAGGGGTGCTTTAATGCAAGCAAAGCACCAGCTTCCACAGAGACAATGGTGTTGAGTTCCCGGAAATCAATACGCTTCTCCTCATCCAAAGCCCTTCCTGGAAAAGCACCACCCTCAAAAAAGACCTCGAGCCGTTCATCCACACCCGGCTGCGGCGGTTTTCCCTCCGCCACCAGCAGCGGCTCCGGGCCGGGGTTCGCAGCAAACGATGTTACGGCATGTTCTTTGATCCCAAATACTACCCCCGCTTCCTGGAGCGCCCGGTAAACCGATTCCGGCTTCAGAGCGGCAGTTTCCTCCGGGGCAGAAACATAAGCTTTCATTTTATCTTCGCTGATGGTTACCTTCAGTCTCGGGTACTCATCGACCATTTTCCCCTCCCCCAATGCCAATGCGCTACCTGATAAAAAGCTGTTTAATGTACTCTTCGGAACGGCACGGTGAAAAATAAGGAGGGCAGGCAATTTTTTGGTCCCTGGGGCAGGAATTTTTTCTTCCCACTCGAAATAAATCAAGTTAAAAGCTTGTTTTTAAGGGAGGGGGAAATATGTACCACCCGGGAGAAATAAAAACACCCGGTCTGGAATTGCTCCTGGTTTTTTTACGCCTGCTCTATTTTGTAGCCGCCATGCTGCTGGTTGCCGGAACAGGTACTGTCTTACGGATACCCGCCGCAGTAACGGGTGTTATAGCCGGTGTTGCCGCCTATATCCTGCTCTCAAGCGGCCTCTTTGAGGTAACCACCCACCGTTGTCCTTACTGCGGAAATGTTACACGCACCATTAAAGATTTCGGTTCCTACCGCTGCTCCAATTGCGGACAGGAAAGTTACATCAAAGGTATGTGAAATGAATGGTCCCCCAGCGGGGACCAGATTTTTTCGCAGCGTTTTCCACTCCAAAATTTAGCATACAACCGCCTGTCAGGTCAAGAGGTAATCAACCCGACTCCACCCTTTCCCGGGAAAAAGAAAGCACCCCGGCATCAGTCCCGGCTTCCCGGGGGATAGGAAAATCATCTTCCCGGGATTGACCCTGTTCACCCGGAATAGAACTTATATTCATAAGGTCATACCATAAGCAGTAACCCAGAACTCCCTCCAGGGCCCAGTAGATGCCCATGGCCTTAACAAGAGGCGGTCGGGCCAGAACCGCCAGTGCCACACCTCCCACAACGCGAGCCAGCCGGTCGGCAGGACCAACGTTTTGCTTCAGCCGCATCCTCATTTCACCTCGCCTTTAGCTTGCACCCCGTGCAAATGAACTATGCGAAAACGCATTAAAAAACACCCCCTGTTAAACACTAAGACAAGTCGAACGGTTATAGAAATAGAATACGAATGGAGGGGAAAGAGTGGAAACGGCACCATTACCTCCCGGCCAATGCGAACCCGTTCCTCAGCCGGAGGACGAGAAGGTAAAAATCTGGATTAACGACCGGCCGGTGGAAGTACCTAAAGGCATGAACCTGCTGGAAATCTGCCGTGCCGAAGGTATTGATATCCCCAGCCTCTGTTACCTCCCCGGAGTTCACGAAGCCGGCATATGCCGGGTCTGTCTGGTGGAAGTCGAATCCAACGGGAGGAGAGCTCTACAGGCCTCCTGCGTTTACCCGGCCAGTGAAGGCATTAAAGTTTATACGCACAGCCCCCGTGCCAGGCGTGCCCGGAAAAGGGTAGTTGAACTCTTACTCACGGAACATCAGGGGGAATGTCCGACCTGTGTACGGAACCTTAACTGTGAGTTGCAGCGCCTTGCTGATGAAATGGGTATCCGCAGGGTAAGGATTAACGGGGAACGGCGTCGCTATCCCGTAGCTAATAAAAATCCCTTTATTGTCAGGGACTATAACAAGTGTATCAGGTGCCGGCGTTGTGAGGCTGTCTGCCGGGAGATACAGGGGGTTGGCGTCCTGGGTCCGCGCAACCGGGGTTTTGACCTGGTCATCGGCCCACCTTTCGGCAAGGATCTGGGTGAGGTGGATTGCATCAGCTGCGGCCAGTGCGTAATGGTTTGCCCCACCGGCGCCCTTACTGAGAGGGAATATATCGATGAGGTATGGCGAGCTATTGAAGATCCGGATAAATTTGTATTGGTACAGACAGCCCCCGCCATCCAGGTCACCCTGGGAGAAGCTTTCGGCCTGGGAGCAGGGACGGTTGTGCGGGGTAAACTGGCTGCCGCTCTGCGTCGCCTGGGTTTTGACCGCGTTTTTACCACTGAACTGGCTGCCGACCTGACCATTGTAGAAGAAGCTCACGAACTGCTGGAACGACTGCAAGGTCATGGCAAGCTACCTCTGATTTCTTCCTGCAGTCCGGGATGGGTTAAGTTTTGCGAACACTTTTACCCCGAATTTTTAGACAACCTGAGCACCTGTAAATCTCCCATGGAAATGTTTGGTGCCCTGGCCAAAACTTATTATGCCGAAAAAGAAGGCCTAAATCCCGAAAAAATGGTGGTAGTGGCGGTGATGCCCTGTACGGCCAAAAAATTCGAAGCCGCACGACCGGAACTGGTAACCCGGGGCTTAAGGGACGTGGATTACGTTTTGACTACCCGGGAACTGGTCCGCATGATCCGCCAGGCAGGCATCCGGTTTGATGAACTGGAGGACGAAGAATTCGACCAGCCCCTGGGGTTATCTACCGGAGCCAGTGCCATTTTTGCAGTTACCGGTGGGGTAATGGAAGCAGCCATACGCACAGCCTACGCCCTGTTGGAAGGCAGGGACCTGCCCACCCGGCTGGAGTTCCGGGAATTCAGGGGCTTGAGGGGTATCAAGGAAGCACGACTTAAGCTGAAGAACCAGACGCTTCGTCTGGCTGTAGCCCACGGTACCAGAAACGCCCGCCGCCTGCTGGAGCGGATTAAGAGAGGAGAAAAATTTCATTTTATCGAAATCATGGCCTGCCCTGGAGGATGTATTGGCGGAGGGGGTCAACCCATCCTGGGGCGACTGAACCGGCGGGAAGCCAACATGGTAGAAAGGCGTATGCAGAGGGCTCAAGCACTATACAAAATTGATTTAAATAAGAAACTCCGCCGTGCCCATGAAAACCCGGCCGTACAGCAAATTTACCGGGAGTTTCTCGGACACCCGTTGAGCGAAAAGGCCAAAGAGATTTTGCATACCCATTATACACCCCGGGTAAGAACAAATTACCGCTTGCTGCATTAATTAAATTAGATGCTGGATCCCGGGCATAGAGTTAACGCCTGAAACACCCGGCAAAAAAACCGGGATTTTTCGTTGCCAGAAGCAAGCCGGACCAGTAAACTATAAAATACCAGGGAAGGAAATCTGCCTTACTCCACCCCATGTCTCTGGTACCTTTCAGTGGTAACAGGTAAAAAATATTTTCCGGAGGTTTTCTCATGCGTCGGAAGCTACTACCTCTCCTGCCGGGCGCCGTCACTGGCAACGGCCGGATGCTGGTAACCATTAAAAATACCGGGGAACTCTACCGCTTGTTCTGGCCTAACATTGACCAGGCACAGCATCTGGGGCAGTTTATCACGGGCATCCGCCAGATAAAACCTGCCCCGGAAGGGGTCTGGTGGCTGCACGAGCCCCCCTGGTACGGTGAACAGCACTACCTGAACGAAACTCCCGTAGTTGTTACCTGGAGGCGCAGGGACGACGTGGCCCTTTTAGTAGAACAGGCGGATTTTGTTCTGCCTGAAGAAGACGTGCTCGTCCGCCAGTATCGTGTGACCAATCTTTCCGACCGGGTACGCACCCTTAATTTAGTGGTCTACTGCACCTTTCTGATTGACGAGTCGCCTCTTTATGATACCATATACCTGGATTTAAGCAGCCAGACACTGATCCAATTCCGCCGAAATGTTTTCCTGGCTTTGAGAGTTCCGGGTTATCCCCTGGCAGGGTACCATACCGGCCGGCGGGACACCCCGGGCGATCCCCTTGAACCAGCCAGCCGGGGTGACTTTTACGGTGATTCCTCCACTCTTCGTGCCGGTGCCGGAGCTATAGCCTGGGAAATGGGAGAAATTGCGCCCGGAGAAACCCGTGAACTGACCCTCTACCTGGCAGCTGCATCCAGCGAAGCTGCCGTTCTCGATTTGCTCTCGAAGGTTTCAGGTAAGTCAGGAGCATATTGGAGAGAAGAAACGGCTGGTTTTTGGGAACGCTGGCTGGAAAACCGGCCCATCTTGAACGAGATGGGGGAGGGAAATCGCGTCTTTCGGCTGTCCCTCACGGTTCTAAAAATCCTGACCAACCGGGAGACGGGTGGCAGCATTGCAGCCCCTGAATTCGACCCCTTTTATACCGGCTGCGGTGGATACGGTTATTGCTGGCCGCGGGACGGGATGTATACTGCCCTGGCCCTGGATGAAGCCGGCTATCACCGCGAAGCCAGGGAATTCTATTGTTTCGCCGCCCGGGTTCAAAATTCAGACGGGAGCTGGCAGCAGCGCTATTTTACCAATGGTTTTTGGGCCCCTACCTGGGGGAAACAGATTGACCAGGTGGGAGCGGTTTTGTGGGGTTACCACCACCATTTCAAATTGACACGGGACGTGGAATTCTTAAATGAAATCTGGCCTTCAACTCTCCTGGGAGCCGCTTACCTGCTGGAACACCTTTCCCCAAACGGACTGCCCGAGCCGGGACTGGACCTGTGGGAAGACAACTTTATCCAGAGCACCTACGCAGCGGCGGCCATTTACGGAGGGCTGACAGGGGCAGCAGCTCTGGCTAAAAGTATCGGCGCAACTGAGAAGGAACAGGAATGGAGCCGCGCAGCGGAAACTATCCGCAAGTCCATTCTCACCCACCTGTGGAACCCCGACCGGCAGTGCTTTATGCGGGGTATCAACCGCCGGGTCAGTTGTTATGATTACCGGTGTGCCCTCGAGCGGAACGAGCAGGCCTGGAAGGAAAATGAACCCACGGGTATCTACGAAATCTATTGGGTGCCAAAGGATACCCGCATCGATTCAGCCCTCCTGGGCCTGGTGTTCCCCTTCCGGGTACTGGAGCCAGGCGACCCTTTAATCAATTCGACCGTGAAAACCATTACACGCATACTGGGTAACAGCCGGGCAGGAGGCATCCACCGCTACGAATGGGATGATTACCGGGGTGGAAACCCGTGGATGCTGACCACCCTGTGGTTGGGGCTCATCCACACACTGCGCGGAGAACATGATACTGCCCGCACGATTTACCGGTGGGCACTGAATAATGCCAGCCCAACCGGCCTGCTGCCCGAACAGGTAGACAAAGAACGGGGCGGGCCGGCCTGGGCAATGCCTCTGGGGTGGTCCCACGCCATGTTCATCCTCCTGCACCTGGCCCTGCAGGGAAAACTTTCATTTGTGGAGAAAAAGTAATACCGGGGTGTTTTTTAAAAGAGGTGAGGTATTTGCCGGGAGACATAGAGCAACTAAGGCATATCCCTCTTTTTGCCGGGCTCTCAAATGAGCAACTGGCAGAAATTGCCCGTTTAATCCTGAACAGGAAATACCGGAAAGGGCACATCATTTTTATGGAGGGAGAGCCCGGAGAAGCCGTTTATCTTTTAAAATCAGGAAGGGTCAAAATCTACAAACAGGATGAGGAAGGGCGGGAACATATCCTGCACTATATCAACCCTGGTGAGGTTTTTGCCGAAGTAGTCCTTTTTGATGGCAGCGAATACCCCGCCTGTGCCGAAGTCGTGGCGGATGCCCATGTAGGCGTGATCCGCAACCGGGATATGGATGCGCTCATTCTAAGCAACCCTTCCATTGCTCTTGCTCTTCTGAAAATTATGGCCCGCCGTTTGAGGGTATCGCAGCGACAGATCATGGAGCTGGCTTTAAAAGATACCACCCGCCGCCTGGCCGGTGTGCTCCTGGAACTGGCGAGAACACACGGCAAAGAGGAAGAAAATGGCATACGTATCACCATACCCCTGACCAACCAGGAACTGGCCAACCTGGTGGGCACCTCCCGGGAAACGGCCAACCGCATCCTGGGAGAACTGCGCCGGGACAGGGCCGTTGAAGTGACCCGCCAGGGCATTTTAGTATTCAAGGAGCGCTTAAAAACCTGGCTTTAAAAAAAACCACAGCCGGATAAAGGCTGTGGTTCAATTAACCTTTTCACTTCTTAAATTATTGTTTAATGCTGTTTGAGTTTTTCCAGCTCTTCGAGCAACCTGTCGTTCAACACCCGGATGTAGGTGCCCTTCATACCCAGGGACTTGGATTCAATCACCCCGGCGCTTTCAAACTTACGCAGGGCGTTGACAATTACCGATCTCGTGATACCTACCCGGTCTGCTATTTTACTGGCCACCAGCAGGCCCTCGTCCCCGTCCAGCTCCTCAAAAATATGCTGCACGGCATCCAGCTCGGAGTACGACAGAGTACCCAGGGCAATCTGCACAGCAGCACGCTTACGGGCTTCTTCTTCCATGCGATCGGCCCGGGCCCTCAGTATTTCCATGCCCACTACGGTGGCCCCGTACTCGGCCAGGATTAAGTCCTCGTCGGTGAAGCTGTTGCCAAACCTCGCCAGGATAAGGGTTCCCAGGCGAGAACCGGCTCCCACGATGGGCACCACCGTGGTTATCTTGTTGTTGAACTTGCAGCGCTGGTTGTGATTGAAAACGCATGCATTTACAGTCTGGCAAAAATTAGCCTGCGTTTCGTTGATACGCAAAAGGTATTCATTATATTCTTCGGGGAAACCCTCGGGGGACTCCACCATTTCACGCATGATCTCGCAGCTGAAACCTTTCATAAAAGCATAACCCAGCGCTTTACCCCGCCGGTCGATAATATAAACACTGCAACCTATATTTTCACTTAAGGTAACCGCCATCTCGGTATAATCTACCGGATAACCGGCGGATTTCTGCAAAAGCTTGTTCAACGCACGGGTTTTTTCCAGAAGGTTACGCATGCCTGCACTCCTTTCCTATAAAATGTAGCGACTCAGATCTTCGTTCTTTACTATGTCGCCTAGTTTTCGCTGGACATAATCCCGGTCGATGGTAATTGTTTGCCCCTGCAATTCCGGTGCTTCAAAGGACAGATCCTCCAGCAGCTTTTCCATAATAGTATGCAACCGCCGGGCACCTATGTTCTCGGTTTGCTCATTAACAGTATAAGCTATTTTAGCGATTTCGACAAGAGAATCTTGTGAAAATTTCACGTTGACACCCTCAGTAGCCAGAAGCGCAGTGTATTGTTTAATTAAAGCGTTCTCCGGCTCGGTCAGAATCTGCAGGAAATCCTCTTCTGAAAGGCTTGACAATTCGACGCGAATTGGAAAACGCCCCTGCAGTTCGGGGATAAGGTCCGAAGGTTTGGACATATGGAATGCTCCTGCTGCAATAAAAAGGATGTGGTCGGTTTTTACAGGCCCGTACTTGGTCATGACCGTTGAACCTTCTACAATGGGCAGGATATCCCGCTGAACCCCGCCCCGGGAAACATCGGGTCCGACCCCACCTTCCCTGCCGGCAATTTTATCGATCTCATCCAGGAAGATAATTCCGTGTTCCTCCGCCCTGCGCACGGCATCGCTGGTCACTTCGTCCATATCAATCAGCTTCTGTGCTTCCTGCTGGGTCAGGATCTTCCTGGCTTCAGCCACCGTTACCTTGCGTTTACGCTTCTTCCTGGGGAAAATACCCCCCAGCACGTCCTGGATATTGATGCCCAATTCTTCCACCCCGGAACCGGTGAACACTTCCAGGGTGGGTACAGTGGTATCCTCCACTTCGATTTCCAGGTATTCGTTTTCCAGCTCGCCCCGGGCCAGCTTCTGCCGCAGGGCTTCCCGTTCGAATTGCACCCGTTTGATCCGGCTTTCCTGCATGGGGTCGTTCTCACTGCCTGGCCGGTTGATGCTACCGAAGGCGCCCCCTAAAATGGCCTCGAAGGGATTGCGGGGTGTTTCCTGACGGGGCAGGGGCGCGAGCAACTCGATGATCCGCTCTTCGGCCATTTTCGCCGCCCTGTCCATGACCTTTTCCATTCTTTCCTGGCGCACCATGCGGATCGAAGTTTCCACCAGGTCGCGTACCATGCTCTCCACGTCCCGGCCCACATAACCTACTTCTGTAAATTTGGTGGCCTCCACCTTGATAAAGGGAGCCTTAACCAGTTTTGCCAGCCGGCGCGCAATTTCTGTTTTCCCCACTCCCGTGGGACCAATCATCAAGATGTTCTTGGGGACCACCTCGTCCCGCAGTTCTTCGGGGAGGCGGCTGCGGCGGTAGCGGTTGCGCAGGGCAATGGCAACGGCCCTTTTAGCTTCTTTCTGCCCGACCACGTATTTATCCAGCTCGGCCACGATCTGGCGTGGAGTAAGGTTCTCCATCCTTTCTCTCTCCTCAAGTAAATATTCAATGGACCCGGTAAGGTGCGGTGCAGCTCTCATCGCCAACACCGGTACCTGTACCGACAACCCCGCACCATAACAGCGCTAGTGAAATTATAGTTCCTCCAGGGTAATGTTGTCGTTGGTGTAAACGCAAATGCCAGCAGCGATCATCAGGGCCTCCCGGGCGATTTCCCCCGCGGAGAGATCCGTATGTTTGGCCAGGGCCCGGGCGGCGGCCAGGGCGTAGGGGCCTCCCGAACCAATAGCCGCAATCCCGTCGTCGGGTTCAATAACCTCCCCGCCCCCGGAAAGAACCAGCAGGTGCCGCCGGTCGGCCACCACCAGGAGAGCTTCCAGGCGGCGTAAAAATTTATCCATACGCCATTCCTTCGCCAGTTCCACGGCTGCCCGCTGAAGCTGGCCGTGGTAAGTCTCCAGCTTCCCCTCAAATTTTTCAAAAAGGGTGAAGGCATCTGCTACGGACCCCGCAAAACCGGCAAGCACCTGGTTATTGTGCAGGCGGCGGATCTTTCTTGCCTGATGTTTCAATATAGTATGCTGGCCGAAAGTAACCTGGCCGTCCCCCGCCAGGGCTACCCGGCCGTTTTTTTGGACCGCCACGATGGTCGTGGAATGAAACATAAAAACCTTCCTTTCAAGGACATCAACATATAATTGTATAATTTTTTGCTCACAAATGCAACTCAGGCCCTGGGGTGGGTACGGCTGTATACTTCTTTCAACCTCTCCCTGGTGACGTGAGTATAAATCTGGGTAGTGGACAGACGTACATGCCCAAGCAATTCCTGCACCGCCCGCAGATCGGCACCGTTGTCCAGCAGGTGGGTGGCAAAGGAATGGCGCAGCATGTGGGGGCTAACCTGACGCTCCAGGGAGATCTGACGGACATATTTGTCGATTATTTTCCTTACTCCCCGTGCTGAAAGCCTGTGGCCCCGGTAATTGAGAAAAAGGGCTTCGCCGGAACTTGCAGTTGCCAGGGCCGGCCGGCCGGCCAGGACATATTTTTCCAGGGCCCGTACTGCAAACGCTCCGACAGGCAGCAGCCGCTCCCGCGCTCCTTTACCGGCCACCCGTATAAAGGAACGGGTCAGGTCCACGTCATCCAGATTCAAAGCAACCAGCTCTCCCACCCGCATCCCGCTGGCGTAAAGGGTCTCCAGCAGTGCCCGGTCCCGCCGGCCCAGGGGACTATCGTCCGGAGGGGCTTCGACCAGGGCCCGGCACTCATCGGCAAAGAGAAAACGGGGCAGCTTCCGTTCAATTTTCGGTGAAGAAAGGTGGCCGGCAGGATTGGAGGTCAATATTTCTTCACGGGTTAAATAACGGAGAAAAGAACGCCAGGTGGCCAGCTTCCGGGCAACCGTGGCCCGGGAAAACCCCAGGGACTGCAGGTGTGCCAGAAAAGCCCGCAGCAACTGGCGATCGATATCTCCAGGCAAGACCAGGTGGTCGGGTTTCCCCAAAGCCCGGGCAAAAAAATCAAGGCCCTGGAAGAGATCCCGCTGATAGTTTTCCAGCGTATGGGGGGAGGCGTTCTTTTCCAGTTGGAGGTAGTAGATAAAGTTATCTATGTACGGGTACAAACTGCTCACTCCTGCTCGCATGCCGTTGGCACGCATGCTCCGGTGAGCCTCGCAAGCCAGACCAGCAGTCGACTTCGGGCTCCGGAGAGAGGTCCCGGCAAAATTGGAATTGATAATGGCGTTCAAACGTAATGGATGTCTACTTCCTTCTTCCAATCTTCCAGCGTTTCCAGCGCCCGCTGGGCCAGGGCCAGGTTACGCCTGCGCCGGTCCTTAATGTTTTCATCCAGGGGAGGGAATAAACCGAAGTTTACATTCATAGGTTGAAAGTGCTTCGGGTCCGCGCTGGTAATATAATGGGCCAGGGAACCATGGGCCGTCCCTGGAGGGAAAACCACGGGCTCCCGCCCCCGGTAAAGCCTGGCTGCATTGATACCGGCCATCAACCCGGAAGCAGCCGACTCCACGTAACCTTCCACCCCGGTCATCTGCCCGGCCAGGAAAAGCCCGGCACGTTTTTTACACTCAAAGGTGGGATACAGCAGAATTGGCGAATTGACATAGGTGTTGCGGTGCATCACACCGAACCTTACGAATTCCGCCTCTTCAAGCCCCGGGATCATGCGGAAGACCCGTTTCTGCTCGTCCCACTTGAGGTGGGTTTGAAACCCCACCAGGTTATAAAGGGTACCGGCGGCGTTGTCCTGGCGCAGCTGGACGACCGCATAGGGCTGCCGGCCCGTGCGGGGGTCAATTAAACCAACGGGCTTTAAAGGCCCATAACGCATGGCATCCTTCCCCCGGCGCGCCAGCACCTCGATGGGCAAACAGCCTTCAAAATTAATCTCTTTCTCAAACTCTTTGCGGGGCGCCCTTTCGGCCGTGGCCAGAGCTTCCTGAAAACGCTCGTATTCCTCCCTGGTCATAGGACAATTGATGTACTCCCCTTCCCCCTTGCCGTAACGGGAGGAGCAAAAGACCCTGTCGAAGTTGATGGACTCCCGGGTAACTATGGGCGCCACAGCATCATAGAAATAAAGATACTCTATGCCGGTCAAATCGCGCAGGGACCGGGACATGGCCTCCGAGGTCAGGGGACCGGTGGCCAGGACCACTATACCCTCCTCGGGGATATCAGTAACTTCTTCGCGGCAGACCTCCACCAGAGGGTGGCTTTCCAGGATCTCAGTAACTGCCCGGGCAAAGCCCTCCCGGTCCACGGCCAGGGCGCCCCCGGCCGGCACCCGGTATTTATCAGCACAGGCCATGATCAGGGAGTCCAGCCGTCGCATCTCTTCTTTTAACAGCCCCACAGCATTTTCCAGGGCCGCAGCCCTTAAGGAGTTGCTGCACACCAGCTCGGCAAAATAGCCGGTATGGTGTGCCGGAGTAAATTTCTGCGGACGCATCTCGTAGAGTTTTACCGGCACTTTTCGCCGAACCAGTTGCCAGGCAGCTTCCGCCCCGGCCAGTCCGGCACCTATAACAGTTACTGCTTCGGTCATCAACTTCTTCCTCCAGTTTCCGGGTTTGCTGCGCGACCCGGTTTTGTACCTGCCGGCGGCTGCAAAGCACTTTCGTGCCAGGACGCAAAGGAGGATTTTTCTGGTACCGTCTCAATTCCCGCTGCCACATCCCGGGCGGCTTCACCATTGGAACCATCCCCTCTTTCCCTGCCGAACCGGTACCGGCACTGCTCATTGACACACTCCAGTTCCTCCTGTTCACCCCGTCCCTTTTTGATCACCAGAAGACCACCGCAGCGGGGGCATTTCTCGGCGGAGGGCTCATCCCAAACCACAAAGTCGCAATCGGGGTAGCGGCTGCAACCGTAAAACTTGCGGCCTTTTTTACTGCGCCGCACCACCAGTTCCCCCTCGCAGTGAGGGCAGGGTACCCCTGTAGGCTCCAGCAGGGGACGGGTGTTCCGGCATTCGGGGAAGCCGGGACAGGCCAGAAACTTACCATAACGGCCCATCTTGATTACCATGTTCCGGCCGCACTGCTCGCAGATCTCCCCGGTAACCTCGTCGGAAAC
>NZ_JBNATZ010000058.1:0-12135 GCF_049701015.1 Desulfofundulus sp. | reverse complement strand
CGCATGTCCGGTGGTGTGAGAGGACGGGGGCTAGCCGCCCCCTCCTACTCGATTATATATATATACCATATACTTATTAACCACTGATTTTACCACGGTAATCGGGCAGCAAAATGGGTGCTATCTTTTGACCGAGACCTTCTTTTTGCAGTTCTTCATGGTACCGTTTGACGTGATCAAGGGTAAGTCTGCCTAATTTCACGCTTTTTGCCCTTTCGGCAGCATTCATTCCAGCCCGTCGGCCAAATACGATGATATCAAGCAGAGAGTTGCCCATCAGCCGGTTTCGTCCATGTACTCCCCCGGATGCTTCTCCGGCTACATAAAGGTTGGGTATATTTGTTTCGGCCCGGTCGTTGATCAAAATACCTCCATTCTGGTAGTGGAGAGTTGGGTAAACCAGGATGGGTTGTTCTGCCATGTTGATATTGAAACGTTTATACTGGCGGAACATGGCTGGCAGTTCTCTCTCCACTGTACCCTTACCATGGATGATGTCGATCATGGGGGAATCAAGCCATACGCCAGACATACCGCTGGGAGTGGTTATCCCTTTTTTCCGTTCTTTACATTCCCGTATGATTGCTGATGAAACTGCGTCCCTGGTTTCCAGCGGGTAGATAAATTGTTCTCCCTCCGCATTGACCAGTTGAGCACCAAGGCCACGTACCTTTTCGGTTACCAGTTGCCCAACGATCTGTTCAGGAAACGCTACGCCTGTCGGGTGGAACTGGGTGGCGTCCAGATAAATTAATTTCGCTCCTGCCCGGTAAGCCATAACAATACCATCTGCTGTGGCACCGTAGTGGTTGGTAGTGGGGAAACCGCCGATATGCAGGCGTCCGGAACCTCCGGTGGCAATAATGACCGTTTTTGCCCTTACCACCAGGTATTGTTCAGTCTCCAGGTTATATAGTACAGCTCCGGCACACTGTCCGTATTCATCAATGATTAGTTCGACGGCAGGGGAAAATTCAATAACGGGAATACCCCGGTTCCGGGCTTCATCCCGCAGGGTGCGCATAATCTCCGCACCTGAATAATCATGGGCAAAATGCATGCGTTTGCGGGAAGTACCTCCGCCATGGATGGTATGCATGGTACCATCGGGAAATTTACTGAACATGCAACCCAGACTTTCTAACCACTGGATGCAAAGTGGCGCATCTTTTACTAAAGCTGCGACAAGTTCGGGTATGTTATAATAACCTCCACCGCCCATCACATCGAGGTAGTGGATAGCCGGGGAGTCATTTTCTTTGTCGGCAGCCTGAATACCTCCTTCTGCCATCATGGTATTAGCATCCCCATGGCGCAGTTTGGTGGCGATCAATACGCTCGCGCCTGCTTCGTGCGCTAAAAGAGCTGCCGATGTACCGGCACCGCCACCACCAATCACCAGGACATCTACGTCGAAATCTATATTCGCTAGGGAAAAATTATCAGGATCAAGCATGCTGCGGCTTTCCAGCAGGTCAGCATGTTCGTGCGTAAACTTGTCGCCTCTATTAGGCCCCACCTTTACCGGCCTGGTAGCTTCGGGCATATAATCTGGATGGTAGGAACGCAAGAGATTTTCTTTCTCTTCGGGCTTAAGGCGGGGGAAAGTTTCCTTTAAACGCCGTTCCCTGGTTTGTTCCACACGTTTAATAGCTTCCAGCATTTCCTGAGTATACATTAGTTTATTCACCTTCCTTATGGTTCAATATCCCGGGCGTTATATAATTTTTGTAATTCCTCTTTGTCCATCTTCATCAGCCTGTCCAATTCCTCGTCAAACTTTCCGGCCTTGATTTCTTCTACTCTTTTGGCCAGATGTTGGGCCGGTGGAGCGATATGACGGCCATAGAGTCGGCGAGCCAGAATAGCTACGTTATATTGTACGATCTCAGCAGGGCACCGGGAAGCGCATAGACCACACATAATGCAGTCGAAGGACAAGTTGGCCACTTTGGCGATGTCTCCCCGCTGGGCTGCAGCTATATAGTCCATTACCTTTAATTCCTGGGGACAGATTCTGGTACACTGGTTACAACCAAGGCAACGGGTTGTTTCGGGATAATAGCGCAACAATGTGGCCAGAGTGGGCGTAAGCTCCTCCAGGTTATAAGTGGCTTTATTGGCAGGATAAAAAGGTATCTGGGTCAAATACATGTTATCTTCTACCATAGTTTGGCAGGCCAGACCAACTTTTAACCTGAAATCTCCTGGTTTGCGGTAAACCGTGCCACAGGCACCGCAAAAACCTCCGCGGCATCCGCAGCCCCGGATAAAACGGTAACCTGCGTATTCCATGGCTTTCATAATCGTAAGACCATATGGTACTTTATAATGTTTCCCCATAATGTATATATTTACCATTTCTTTTTCTTCCGCCATAGCTCTTTCCTCCTTCAAGGCAGATCTACGCTCCCACCAGTAGAGGTCTGGGATCTACGTAGTGTTGTTCCAGGCCGAGTTTTTCCTGGGGAAGTTCCAGAGCTAAACCTAAAAGCTGGGTAAAATATAAAACGGGAATTGTTTTAAAACTGTTCTTTTTCTGAAGGATTTTTTTCTGGAACCAATCAAGGTTAAACTGGCACAGAGGGCAACTGGTAACAATTGCTTCTGCTCCCCTGTTCGTGGCAGATTGTAAAATTTCCTCCACCTTTTGCATTACCAGGGCATTATCATGCAATATTTGATAAGAACCACAACAGGTTGTTTTATTGGGGTATTCAATCACCTCCGCGCCGAGGGCACTTACTAGTTCTTCCATGATGGTCGGGTTTTCGGGATCGTCAAAGTTCATTTCCGAAGCCGGCCGGACGAGCATACAGCCGTAATAACATGCTACTTTAAGTCCGTCTAGACTTCTGGTTACCTTGTTCCTGATTGTATCGAACCCCACATCTTCCTTACAGATTTCTAATGGGTGGACGGGCCTGATATCGCCGGTATAATTTTCTTCTAAATAATCATTGAGTTTTCTTCTGGCTTCCAGGTTATTTTTTATAACATTGTTAACTCTTTTTAAAACATGATAGCAGAAGGAGCAAACTGTTACGAGCTTGCCCCCCCCTTCTCTGGCCGCATTCGCTAAAATACGTGCTGCTGCGACCATGCCGATATAATTGTCCTGAGCCAGGGGAAATACCGTGCCACAGCAGGTCCATTGGGACAGTTCGTTTAATTCAACGCCTAAAGCGGCCAGAGAGCCCCGGGTAGAATCATCCAGACCTTTTGCTTTGCTGTGTAGAGTGCATCCTGGAAAGTATGGGATCCTCATCCTTTCCCCCCCTTTTTTAAGCGCTGAGCTTGCGGAAACCGCTGGTCAGGGCCATCTGTGGGACTTCGGTGAGTAACTCCAGTGGAATTTTTTCAGCAATTAATACTTCCCTGCCCTGGCGTAGGTTTATTAACCGAAGAGCTTCCATTAACCTGGCAATGTCTATCCCCCGCGGGCACCGGGCAGTACAAATTAAACAAGTACTGCATACCCAGATGGATTTTAAATTTACTACGTTTGGATTTCCCAGTTGTATCATGCGCATTACCTGACGCGGTGGAAAATCCATAATCTCTCTGCCCGTACAGCTTGCACTGCACGTCCCACATTGCATGCAAAGATTTGGATTTTGCCCACTGATTTCTTTAATACGTTCAATTAAATCACGGCTTATCTTGGACGACAAATCCATAGCCATTTGCATCGGACTCCTTTTTGTGCAAATTCTTTGTTATCACATCTTTTGTAATTTAAAATTCTCCTTTCCCTCCCACCCTCTCCAAAGGGAATCTTCCGGCCTCTCATGGGTTCCATGCAAATTCCTTGCTAGATGAACATATTCCTGCTCCGAGAAATTTCCGGGGAGTAACTATTATTATTCTTAATAATCATAGTAATTCGGTATTATAGAGACAATTTCCCGGACAAAAGTAAAAAAATTAAAATTACATGGGGCTTCTAACTTTTATAAATTAACAATAGTTATTAGAAAAAAGATTCCTGATAAACTATAGAATATTTTTTGATTACTTTATTTTAGGGGGGACGTTGCGTGATATACCCAACCTGTTCAGGTATTTTACTACTGGAACTGGTGCCAGGCCACCCTTTAAGACAGGTATCCCTTCAATTAAAACTACAGGCGACTCGTCAGGAGCCAGATCCCTGTCGAACCGGTAGGTTACTACGACATTGCTACCATACATACGTTCCAGCAGGCCCTGTAAAAAACGGTATTGAAAAGACAAATCGCGTTCACCAGACGCGCATTCTTCCGGTACTCATCCGGGTTCCCCTTGGGGGTCAGGTGGGGTTTTTCCTAAAACTACTATTGTAACAGGCATTCTTAGCCCCCTTACCTATTATATTGGTAGCGGAGAATTATTTGGTGATGAATTCAAAAAACTGGATCAGCTGTTGGTTTCTACTCATAAGAAATTCTTCTATCTGTGATTGATTTATCCTTCTTACTACATCGGGATTTTCTTTGTCAGCCAAACTAAACATGATTCTTGCAATCTTTCCTGATTCAATAGCTAATGTGATTATAATATCTTCTAATTCACTAAATTCCGTCTTGAATTCAAACTCATCAAATTCTTCGGGTGGATCTGGTATATAAGTGCAAATGATACCATAACCATTTATTTTGCCTGTATCTTTCATATTATTCAAGTTTACTCTTCTTCCCATATACCTACGAAATTGCTCCATAGAAATTCCTCCTGATCCTACATGTAATAAAATTGCCACTTTGCACCCGGTTTTCCTCTTCAGGAAAATTATAGTCCGCTCATTCCGAACCACATCATCAACGCTCAGTATGTACAAAAAGATTATTCTCCTTTTCCTTCACATTTTCCTCCTTCCAGAGACTTGCATAAATCCCACCAGCTGTTATGAAAGATTACCCTGCTTGTAAAATCTGTTAAAAAATAACTAAGCCCTGAAGAATTTCCGTCTTATTCTCGGAAACCCTTCAGGGCTTGATTTTGCTGTATTTGGTGCGGCAGAAGGGACTTGAACCCCCACGGGCCTACGCCCACAAGAACCTGAATCTTGCGCGTCTGCCAATTCCGCCACTGCCGCACATCCTACCGACGAAAGATATTATAGCATATTCCGTAAGACCTGACAAGGGGGATTTTCATGCGCCCTGGAGGCATGGATTTTCTTCCCCCGGTAATGCCCGTGTTAGCAATTATAAATATATGAGAAATACTGTACGCTGTCAAGCTCTTAAAGAATTAAAATATCTGGTTTGCAATTCTGGTTAACTGGGAAAGGTTACAGCATTCAAATACATACTGGCAGTAGGGAGTGTAAAGGTGCATAATGCTATCTTCCAGGCTCCAGCTTTCACGTGGGGCTGGATTTAACCAGATAACACGCCGTACCCGCTGGCAAATCTCACGGAAATAATCTTCACCTGGAGGTTTATAATTGTTACGGGCGTCTCCCAGGATGATAAGAGTGACTTTCTTGTGAAGTATGTGCAGATGCTCGTGGAAAAACTGGCGCCAAACCGCACCGTAATCGGAGAAACCTGTCCTCCAGATGCCGGTTTGTCGCTGAATATTTCGCATCACCCTCTCGATGTCCATCTCTTTTTTTAAATAGGCGGTAACTTCGGCTATGGCGTCAACAAAAGCATAGGAACGCACCAGACGGAATTTACTTTGCATGGCGTGAACCAGAAGGAGCATGAACTGGCTGTAAGGAGCTACGGAACCGGAGACATCGCAAAGGACAACTAAATCCGGTCTTGTTGCCTGGCGGTCCTGGTGACAGAGGATTATGGGTATTCCTCCTGTTGTGGTTGCCAGGCGTACCGTACGTTTTATGTCAACGGCTCCGCGAGTTGACGGAATACGCCGGTAACCCGCGCGGGTAGCTAAACGTCGGCCCAGGCGGGCTACTTGTTTTTTAACTTGTATCACCTGTTCAGGATCCAGTTCGGCAAAGCAACGTTCATATAAATTGGCTTCTCGTGCGATAGCTGACAACTTCTTCGGTTGGCTTTGGCATTGCAGTTTTTCGATTTCATGTTTGAGCATGTGTTCCAGTTCCAGAAGATTTTCCTGCCGGCGCAGTTTTTCAGCTTTTCCAACGGAGAAACGTTCCAGCCAATCCCGTAACTGCTTAAGCATTTCACGGTAATTTTCTCCGGTAGTTTCTTCAGCCAGTGGGATGATGGTAAGTACGACTTCCCGGGCCAGGGATTTTAAATCCCCCTCGCTTCTATCTTTTGCAAGTGTCATGGCCACTTTTTGTCCTGCTGCCTCAAGAGGAACCGTACTGCCAACTTGAAAATGCTCGCTCTTTTGCCCTTGTCCGGTATTATATCCCCTGCTACCTCCCTGCCCTGCTGGATCTCCATTCCCGGCTGGTAAACCGTCTTCGTTGTTCAAGGCTTGCCGTAGCCACTCTTTCATCTGCGCAAGTTTTGCGTTGAATTCTTCCGGGGATAGCCGGGGAGGAACAACAGGCATGGCGAACTTTTTGCCTGGCTGTTCCTGGTTTTTAGCTCTTTGTTTAAGCGTTGCCCAGTAGAGGTCGAAGAGTTTTTCCAGGATCCTCTCCTGTCCGATTTCTTTAATCAGGGTGGTCTGCATGACAAGGAGCAGGTTCTCCCGGGTGGGCTCCAGGAGGGGTAGGGCTTTGAAAAGATCCAGCATTTCCCCTGTGGAGACTGGGATACCGGCCTGTCTCAGCAATTGTAAGAATCCTATCATATACTCAACCATGGGCTTTTCCTGGTACCGCTCCCACTACTTTTTCAGATAATATACTCAAATATTTGGGAAGTAAAGCTTTCCATGGCCCGATATAGCTGAACTACCTGTTCCAAGGCCTCTTCCTCTACAAATTTAATTGAAGCTTTAAGGCTCATCTGCCTTTCCTTGATATTATATGTCGCTGAGAAGATCCCCTGACGGAGAAAAATGTAAAATTGCTGATCTTTGCGAAAACCCAGCTTTTTAATTAAAATATGAGGTTCCAGGTTAATTTTGTCTATAGTACGCTGCAGGATTAAATCAGTAAAACCAAGCAAGACAGTCAATTGTTTATGGAGTTCGCTGGTTATAGTCTCCGGTTTTTCCAGGCAAAGCTCCGCTTCTATTTTTTGAGCGCTCTGGGTGAAAGTGAGGTGTCCGGCAGGATTAAAAATGGCCCGCAGGGCATCCTGTTGCTCTAAATAAATTATTTGGCCCTGGAATTGATTTAAAAATTCCGCAAAACATTCCGGTGCTACTACTTTTCGAGCTGATATGGTCAGCACTCCTGCTGAAGGTTCTTCCTTGTGTGCGGTTACTTCCGGCGTGAATACCCGGAGTACCTCTGCAAGGGAGATTTTATTTAGGAGCTGCCGGCAGTGGTGCTCTGCGTCTCGAAAGTGAGGTATAAATTTAATCTTAGCGGTAGCAATTCCTCCCTGCACCATCAAGGAGACAGGGCAACTTACCGCTACGTCCCGCGAGTGCCACTGTACCTGGAATTGTCCTGATAGTTCTTGCGCTTCCAGGTCGAGATGTTCCAACAGGGTCAATTTTTCTATAATTTCTGGTAAAGGGTGAGCTATGGCGGTAACCAGGATTTTTTGATCCGTTACTGTTTGGAAGTAGGAGGATGAGTAGGTATGGGGTACAATGGAAAAAAGTAGTGGAACGATTTTTTCTCCCCATTCCCACTCCCGGGTGGTAATATAAATGTAGTTCTGCCCTATGGTCATTTGTAAGCCATCTACAAAGATTTCATTTCCCCGGGTACCCAGACCGGGTTGTTCTGCCAGAAAAGTCAGCAAAGTGGCTTTTTTGTCCATGTTACGGGTGAGTATCTCTATACGCATCTTGGGCCACCGTTTCAGTTTTTTCTCACTTTCATTTTGTTTTGTTGAGAGGGTTTTCGTCAAGATCTATAAACCTGGGTTTTCGGAGGCAGAAAATTATGCACCGACTGTTTCGCAGTGTACAGGCTGTCATGGATGGTCTTCTGGAACAGCAGTATTTGTGTAACCGTACTGTAGCTACCACCCTTTTCCTGGCTGCCCACCTGCGCAAACCGCTGCTGGTGGAGGGACCGGCAGGTGTGGGTAAGACATCCCTGGCTCAGGCCCTGGCCGGAGCATTGGATACCACGCTGGTCCGCCTGCAATGTTATCCCGGTCTGGATGAGGCTAAGGCTCTCTACGAGTGGAATTATCAAAAGCAGTTACTCTATATCCAGGTTGCCGCTGGGAACAATCGGCATGTATGGGAAGAACTGCGTCAGGACATTTATACACCGGAATTTTTGCTGGCCCGACCGCTTTTAAAAGCCTTCTTATCCGAAAAACCGGTAGTCCTTCTGGTGGATGAAGTGGATAAAAGTGATGAGGAGCTGGAAAGCTTTCTTTTAGAGGCCTTATCCGAGTTTCAGGTTTCCATACCCGAACTGGGTACCATACGGGCCAGGCATATACCTTTTACCCTGCTTACCAGCAACAGTAGCAGGGAGTTCAGTGACGCCTTGAAAAGGCGCTGCATGCACCTGTACATCCCATATCCGACTGTCGAACAGGAGCGGGCCATTGTTGCTTTAAAGGTGCCTGGCATCGACGAGGTACTGGCCAACCAGGTGGTTAATTTCGTTCACAGTTTACGTCGCCTGGCACTTAAAAAAAGTCCCAGCATATCTGAGACCCTCGATTTTGCACGCACCATGCTGTTATTGGAAACTAAGCGACTTGAGCCACGGGTAGTAACTCAGGCCCTCAATGTCCTGTTGAAATATCAGGAAGATGTGGAAAAAGTCATGGCTATGCTTGGGGATTTAATGCCGGAGGTCCAGGAGGAAGATAGTTCCCCTGCCGCTCAGAGCATGATTCCAGATGTGTCGGCGGCAGACGAAAAAACGGGGGAGCCGCAGGGCGTGGACCTGTCCCGGTTCAACTTTTAGGACGGGATATCTAATCAGCTACCACCTTGACCAGCACTTTGCGCTGCCGGGGTCCGTCGAATTCGCAAAAAAAGATCCCCTGCCAGGTACCCAGGACAAGCTGGCCGTCTGTTACCAGTACGGTGAGGGATGAGTTGATGAGGCTCGTCTTGATGTGGGCGTCGGCGTTTCCTTCTAAATGCTGGTAATTTCCTTCGCGAGGTATCAACCTGTCCAGTTCAGATAATATGTCTTGGGCAACTGAAGGGTCGGCGTGTTCGTTAATCGTAATACCGGCTGTCGTATGGGGTACAAAGAGATGGCAACATCCATGGGTGATTTTTGCGTCCTGAATGATTTTCCGTACTTGAGAAGTAATATCCACAAGCTGGGAGCGAGCTGTGGTGTTAATGGTTAGAGTGTGAATCATTCCGGTTCCCCTTTCCAATTAGAGATTAAAAACAGAGCCAACTCTACTGCTTCCTGCGCATTACTGGCTGTTCGTATCCCACAGGACACGACAGGGTGCTCCAATTTCCAGGTATCCAGGCCAATAACCGGTTTATTCATTTTTAGAGCCAGCCCGATTTCCGAGAGAGTACCATAACCTCCACCGATGGCCACGATGGCATCAGCTGCACAGGCTATGATGGCGTTTCGTGCATTTCCCAACCCGGTGGGCAGGGCTACGGTTAAATAGGGGTTACCCTCCTCCCGGTGCTGGCCGGGGAGAATGCCGACAACTATTCCTCCTGCCTGGCGGGCACCCCGGGAAGCTGCTTCCATAACTCCGCCCCGGCCGCCGCAAATTAAAATGGCTCCTTTGCGGGCGATTTCCTGGCCTACTTCCTCGGCCAGTTCCCGTTCCCGTTCTGTACATTTTGCTCCGCCAATAACACTGATATACCGGTTCACTTTTATCACCAGCTAAAGCAGGCCGTAAATGTACGGCCTGTCGTTTTTTAAAGGCGCTGGGCCGACTTGAATCCCAGGTTGAATGTAAGTATTTCCAATTTTACGGACAGGTCCACATTGCGTATCTCTATCCCTTCCGGCAGGTTCAATGCGACCGGGGCAAAGTTTAGAATGGCCTCCAGCCCATTTTTAACCATAAAATCAGCTACGTCCTGAGCTGCACGGGGAGGTACGGCGATAATACCAATACGGGCCCTGTGTTCCTTAATTACATCGGGCATTTTTTCCATGGGCAGTACTTCAAGTTCGGCAATTTTCTTCCCTATTTTGGTCAGGTCGTTATCAAAAACGCCTACAATTTTAAAGCCCCGGCTGTTAAACCCCTTGTATGTGCATAGTGCATATCCCAGGTTACCGGCACCTACCAGAATCAGCGGCCATTCCTGGTCCAATCCGAGAATCTTTTTAGTATAACGCATCAGATCTTTAACATTATATCCGACTCCACGGGTGCCAAATTCACCAAAGTATGCCAGGTCCTTGCGTACCTGGGCCGGACTTACTCCTACTCCTTCAGCGATTTCACCGGAGGAGACAGTAGTTACTCCGTTACGGTCCAGACGTTCAAGATACCGTGAATATATTGATAGCCTGGTGACTGTGGCTTCTGGTACGCGCAGGGTTTTCAATCAGATCGCCTCCTTGACCTGTTGTTCTATGCAAATAAGGGACCTTATCATGGCCCCGGTTTGAAAACGGGCTTTTAAGTTATAAAATTCACATGCTAGGTATTTTATATCATTTGTAACTCCCTGTGTCAAATAAGTTTTTCCCAGCATACAAAGAAAAGCCCCGAAAAGAAGTTTCTCCTCGGGGAATGGTTGCGAACACAAAATTCGCCCTTTCCTCCAGTCCTGTGACTTTTATATTTTACTGGCAGCGGCAAAGGCTTTCCGGGCTGCTTCCACCGTTTGCTGGATGTGTTCGTCGGTATGAGCCAGGCTGACAAAGGTGGCCTCGAATTGTGACGGTGCCAGGTAAACTCCCTGTTCCAGCATGGACCGGAAAAAGACAGCATAGCGGCGAGTATCTGCCGTACAGGCAGTGTTATAATCTACTACTGGTGTTTCGGTAAAGAAAGTGCAGAGCATGGAACCAACCCGGTTGAATGAAAGTATTAGGCCTGCTTCGCGGGCGGCTTCGGTCAGTCCCTGCATAAGAAGGGCTGTTTTACGTTCCAGCTCTTCATAAGTGCCAGGCTTTTTCAGTGCCCTTAAGGTGGCCAGGCCTGCGGTTACGGCCAGAGGATTGCCTGAAAGAGTGCCTGCCTGATAAACCGGGCCTTCCGGTGCCACCTGTTCCATGATCTGTCGCCTTCCGCCATAGGCACCTACGGGTAAACCGCCACCAATGATCTTGCCCAGGCAGGTCAGGTCGGGGTCAATATTGTACAGGGCCTGGGCACCGCCGTAAGAAAGCCTGAAGCCGGTAATCACTTCGTCAAAAATTAATAATGCTCCGTAATGGCGGGTGATTTCCCTGAGCCCCTCTAAAAAGCCTTCTCGGGGCGGTACTACACCCATGTTGCCAGCTACCGGTTCTACAATCACGGCTGCAATATCTTTGCCTTTCCGATCAAAGATTGCTTCTAACGTATCCAGGTCGTTATAAGGGGCCACAATGGTATCCGCCGCGGTACCGGCCGGTACACCGGGGCTGCTCGGCACTCCCAGGGTCAAGGCACCGGAGCCGGCTTTAATTAACAAAAAGTCGGCATGGCCATGGTAACAGCCCTCGAATTTAATAATCTTATTACGACCCGTGTATGCCCGGGCCAGTCTCAGCGCACTCATGGTTGCTTCCGTTCCTGAGTTTACCAGACGTACCATTTCTACTGAAGGTAGCGCTTCCACAATGGCCCTGGCCAGTTCAATTTCGAGTTCGGTGGGAGCACCAAAACTGGTCCCGATCTCCAAACATTCCTGCAGAGCCGCCATGACTTCAGGGTGACGATGGCCCAGGATGAGCGGTCCCCAGGAACCCACGTAGTCTATGTATTTATTGCCGTCCACATCATAAATCAGCGCTCCCTCTCCCCTTGCTATGAAAAGGGGTTGCCCTCCTACAGCTTTGAAAGCCCTGACGGGGCTATTTACCCCGCCGGGCATGTAGCAGCGGGCCCGGGCGAACAGTTCCTCAGACCTTGCGAATGACAAAATACCACCCTCATTTCTCTACGAAATATTTCATGCTGCTCTTTTTCAGTTCAGCTATACTGAAAAGTAGACGATAACTTGTAATCCCGCTGGCCCTGG
>NZ_JBNATZ010000057.1:0-12167 GCF_049701015.1 Desulfofundulus sp. | reverse complement strand
CACCTTTGGATTCTTGATTTTATCCCGCAGCATCAAAAATCCTTCAATGACCGCCTCGGGCCTCGGTGGGCAGCCCGGTACATAAACATCAACCGGTAAAAGCTTATCCACTCCGGGAACAACATAATAGGAATCTACAAAGGGCCCCCCGGAAATGGCGCAACTCCCCACCGCAATAACCCACTTAGGCTCGCTCATCTGTTCATAGAGCCGTACCACAAACGGAGCCGCCTTTTTGGTCACTGTACCAGCCACAATCATTACATCCGCCTGTCTCGGTGTCCCGCGCATCACCTCATATCCGAAACGGGAGAGGTCAAAACGCGAAGCGTTGGCAGCCATCAGAGCCTCAATAGCGCAACACGCCAGGCCGAAGCCCAGCGGCCACAAGGAATGGGCCCGGGCAATATTCAGGAGCTTTTCCAGAGGTGCGATATGAATTAGCTGTTTGACTTCATTGATAACTGCCGGGTCCTTCGTCAGATTCTCCACCGGGTGGTTATCCTTGGTCACTTCCATTCTAACGCTCCTTCCTTCCAGGCATACCAGAGGCCCACAATTAAAATGAAGAGGAAGATAATCATTTCAATGAAAGCAAATAAACCCAACCTCTGGAACTTCACAGCCCACGGATAAAGGTAAACTGTTTCCACGTCAAAAATGACGAAAAGCAAAGCGTAGAGGAAATAGCTGGTCTTGAACTGCACCCAGGTGGGCCCGATGGTGTCCACACCGCACTCATAGGGCTCATACTTCTGCCCTTGATAACGACGCGGGTGAATCAAGTAACTGGTTACTATAGCTCCACCACCAACAAGCAACCCACCAACGAGGAACAACAGTACTCCCACCCATTCCGAAAGCACCCTCTTCTCCCCCCTTTCTCAAATAAACTCACTCCATGTCAAACCGGGCTTTTAGACCCGGAAAAATTAATTGTGAAATCTATAACTCCCTGGTACAAGTAAAATACCCACCAAAACTAGCGCACGCCACGAAAGCCGGGCCGGTGCAGAGGGGACGGGCCCCACCGGGTCAAGGCCTGGCGGTGGGCAGAAGTAGGATAGCCTTTGTGGCGGTCAAAACCGTACTGCGGATAGAGATGGTGGCAGATCTGCATGAGATGATCCCTGGTAACCTTGGCCAGAATGGATGCCGCAGCAATGGAAGCAGAAGAGGCATCCCCTCCCACCAGGGTTCGCTGGGGTACAGACAAATCCACGGGAAAACGGCCATCTACGAGCAAGAACTGCGGTACAACGGACAATCCCTTCACTGCCCGGCGCATGGCCAAAAGAGAGGCAAAGTGAATGTTCAAGAGCTCTATCTCGTTAACAGTGGAAATACCGACGGCCCAATCAAGAGCGACCTGTTTAATCAGGTGGGCCAGCTCCTCCCTCCGCCCGGAGGGAACCTTTTTGGAATCGTTCAACCCGGGGAGAAAAACCCGCCCGGGTAGAATTACGGCCGCCGCCACGACCGGACCGGCCAGGGGTCCCCGTCCGGCTTCATCCACCCCTGCCACCAGGGTGTAACCCTGGTGTAAGAGTTCTTCTTCGTAACGGTACCAGTTCTCAAGGCTATCCAAGAAAGTCCGGCCTTTCTTTGCTTTATTTACGAAAATACCTAAGTAAAATTTTCGCGGTTTAGGCAGAAATCCCTCCCCCGGGGAAAGATTTTTTAATCCCTTTTTTTCATTATCCAGGTGGGGCATCCAGTGTAAACCTGCCCAGGCGGCCTTCACGAAATTCTTTCAGGAGGTGAACCGCAGCCCGGTAGCTGTCAACTACCCCTCCCGGCCCCACCAACCCCCTTCTGGCACCAATCAACTCCAGAAGGCGGTAACCTTGAGCCGGAAGCTCTTCCAGGTGGTAACGCTCCCGCAGGGAGGTAGGGGAAAACCGCAGCAGCCACTCAGCAAGCCAGGCGGCTACTTCTTCCACATCAAAAACCTCTTCCCTGATCGCACCAGTGGCTGCCAATTTCAAGCCCACCAGGGGGTCCTCAAATTTGGGCCAAAGGACTCCCGGAGTATCCAGCAACTCCACCCCTCTGGCCAGACGAATCCACTGTTTCCCCCTGGTAAGGCCGGGGCGATTTCCCGTACGGGCAACCCGTGAACCGGCCAGAGCGTTAATAAAAAAGGATTTCCCCACATTTGGTATGCCCACCACCATACAGCGGGGATCCGGGGGCCGCCTGCCGCGGGCAACCTGGTGAGCTATTTTATCATCCACCAGACGTCTTACCAGCATGGGAACTCCCGCCACGCCTTCCCGGCAGGTAGAATCCACAGCCAGGGCCAGCAGACCATGTTTACGAAACCACTCCAGCCAGAGACCGGTAAGGTCTGGATCGGCCAGATCCTTTTTGTTAAGCACCACCAGGTGGGGTTTCCCGCTCACGATCTGGCCAATGAGCGGGTTGCGGCTGCTGGCCGGAATCCGTGCATCCAACAATTCGATGACCACATCCACCAGCTTCAGGTTTTCCTGAACCAGCCGCCTGGCCCGGGCCATATGACCCGGGTACCACTGAATAGACATCTTTATCACCCGAGTGATTTAACGGTAAACCACAAGCTCTTATTCACAAGGAACTCTTAAAGTTATTTTTATTACCTTTTTGGTAATTTAAACCCGGTTTTTTAATGCAATAGACCTATACGGTCCAGGGGCCAGTAGATCAGGACGGCCTTCCCGATGATATTCTGCCGGGGGAGGGGACCCCAGACCCGGCTGTCATCGCTGTTGTTGCGGTTGTCACCCAGCATTAAATAGTAGCCGGGAGGTACCTGTACGGGACCGAAATCTTCAAAATGAATATCCCGTGGCAAATAATTTTCCTCCACCAGGTGCCCGTTCACATAAAGATGGTTATTACGCAGCGCAACCGTTTCTCCGGGTAAACCAATGAGCCGTTTTACGAAATCGCGACTGGGATCCAGAGGGTACTTGAAAACCACAATATCACCACGCCGGGGTTCGCCAAAACGATAGGCGAGCTTGCTGACAATTATGCGATCCCCTACCTGTAAAGTAGGTTCCATGGAGCCCGACGGGATATAAAAAGGCGCCAGGATAAAAAGCCTGATTACAGCAGCCAGGATCACAGCCACAACGACCGACTCAAGAACTTCACCCAGAGTGGATTTCCCACCTTCCGGCTGCCGTGCGGTTCCGGTTAGATTCGCTTCACGTTCCACTTCCTCCATAAAGTGCATCCCTCCCATCAGGCTAAAAGCCAAAAAGGGACTGTCACGGCAGTCCCCTGAATCAAAACTATCTTCTGTCGCGGATACGGGCGGCCTTGCCCCGCAACTGACGCAGGTAATAAAGCCTGGCCCGGCGTACATGGCCCCGTCGCACTACCTCAATGCGTTCAATCCTGGGAGAATGCAGGGGGAAAGTTCTTTCCACCCCTACCCCATAGGAAACCCGGCGCACGGTAAATGTCTCGCTCAGACCGCCGCCACGGCGGCGGATCACCACCCCTTCAAATACCTGGATCCTTTCCCGGTTCCCTTCCACTACCTTCACATGAACTCTCACGGTGTCCCCGGGACGGAAATCAGGAATATTCGTTTTCATTTGCTCCTGTTCCAGGGATTGAATCAGATTCACTCAATCGCCCCCCTTTCCAATAACGACGGTCATATGATCAAACCCACACTGGACCAACGGACCGTCCCTAAATCAACAAAATAAATTATAGCATAGCGATTGCCGGCAAAGCAAGGCATTACTGGAATACCCGCCTGCCATTTGTGACGTTGAATGCGTTATGTACGCCTGCCTAAATTTAAAGCTCTAGATCAGGCTTTTTATCTCCTCCATAACCGAAGCCAGGATCTTCCTGTCCTCGTCGGTCAGGTTCGCCCCAGCCAGCAGGTCAGGACGACTGGCCAGGGTACGCAGTAAAGACTGGCGCCGCCGCCAGAGGCGGATTTGTTCGTGATGACCGCTCAAAAGCACTTCCGGAACCCTGTAGCCCCGGTATTCCCTGGGCCTGGTATAGTGAGGATATTCCAGAAGGCCATCATTGAAAGATTCTTCCAGCGCCGAGGCTCTTTCCCCCAGGACTCCGGGAACCAAGCGGCAGACGGCATCCACCACCACCATCGCCGGTAATTCCCCGCCGGTGAGCACATAATCGCCAATGGATATCTCATCTGTAACCAGGTGCTCGGCCACCCGCTCATCAATACCCTCGTAATGTCCACAGATCAGGACCAGGTGTTTCACCCTGGACAGTTCCGCCGCCACCCTCTGGTTGAAGGTTCGGCCGGCCGGACACAACAAAATAACCCTGTCGGGCACACCCCGATGGGCACGAATCCAGTCCAGAGCTTCAAACAGGGGTTCCGCAGCCATGACCATACCTGCTCCACCGCCGTAAGGGGTATCATCCACTGTACGGTGTTTATTCCGGGAAAAGTCCCTGATATTGATCAAATTAATTTCTATAATACCCTTCTCCCGGGCCCTTTTTATAATGCTGGCATCAAAGGGACCGCTAAACATTTCCGGGAAAAGGGTCAGTATATCCACCATCATAATCGAGTTCACCCACTAATCCACCAGGCCCGGAGGCAAATCCACCACCATGCGCTTCTGGTTCAGGTCAATATCCCGGACCACACTTTTCAACGCCGGTATCAGCAGGGGACGCTTATCCCCTTCCTGCACCACATATACGTCATTGGCACCGGTGCTCAATACATCGGTAATCTTCCCCAGCCGCTCCCCTTCCGGAGTATATACCTCCAGATCGATAATCTCAAAGATGTAAAACGTATCTTCGGGAAGAACAACCAGTTGTTCGGGGGTTACCTGCAAAAAGGCGCCCTTCAGGGTGAGAGCGGTATTCATATCCGGCACTTCCCTGAATTTAAGGATGACAAACCCTTTGTGACGCCTCGTTTTCTCAATGTGGTAAGTTTTTCTTTCCCCCTTGTGGTAGACCAGCACTTCTTCCATTTGCTCAAAGCGTTCGGGGAAATCGGTGAGGGGGACGACCCGAACTTCCCCCCGGTGGCCCTGGGTGTTGACGATTTTACCTATGTTAATATAATCAACCATCCGCGACATTCCCTCCGGTTGGCCGGATCTCGACAATTACACCATCCTCCAGGATAACTTCCATGCCGGCAACTTCCTGCCAGCGGTCACCAACTTTCAACTCCATCAGGCTCTGGAGCTGACCGTGAACCACCTCTTCCCCCGGAGCCAGCCGGGCCACCTCTTTGAGTTTGTCCAGCAGCTTCTGCCGGGCCTCCAACCGCCGGGAACGCTCCTGCTCAAATTGCTGCCGGGCAGCAGGTATACCCTGGGGATTTTGCCTTTCCAGTTCGGCCACCACCCGGCGGGCCTGAAATTCCAGGTGTTGCATCTGCACATCGATCTGGCGGATGGCCTGCTGGATACCGGTACTTAATTTTTGTTTGTATCCATCGGTAACCCTGACCTTGACCAGAACAGGGCAAATTACCGTCAACTTATCCATAGTATCGCCTCACCAGGGGGCGGAAAACAAATGTATATACAGGGGAGGGCGAACTTCCCTCCCCTACACTATCTCCACAGTTACTTTTTTGCGCTGCCTCGAAGCCGCAGCCTTGGCCACGATACGGATGGCCCTGGCAATACGACCCTGTTTGCCAATCACCTTGCCCATGTCTTCAGGTGCCACTTTCAATTCAATCAGGCAGGATTTTTCCTTCTCAACCATATTGACAGAAACCTTGTCCGGTTGGTCCACCAGGGCTTTGGCCAGGATCTCCACTACTTCCTTCATAAGTTAGCCCTCCCTAAAAACTACTGGCTCTCCCCGGCGGGTTTATTCAACAACCCGGCCTTCTGGAACAACGCCCGGGCGGTATCGGTAAGCTGGGCACCGTTCTTAAGCCATTTCAGCGCCCTGGCTTCGTCAATCTTGATTTCAGCCGGTTCCTTTAAGGGATCATAATAGCCAATCTCTTCCACAAACCGGCCATCCCGGGGAGAACGGGAATCTGCCACCACAATACGGTAGAAGGGATTTTTCTTGGCTCCCATCCTTCTCAGCCTGATCTTGACTGCCAAAGGTTCTCACCTCCTTGAATGAATATCTAAACTTTAAAACAAGGGGTTGTCTTTACCCAGAAAGATATTTTTGGGAAGCTTCCCCCCTTTTTTACCTCCCCTGCCCATTTCAGCCAGCTGACGCATCATTTTGCGTGTTTGCTCAAATTGTTTGAGAACACTGTTAACCTTCTGAACAGTGGTCCCGCTACCCCGGGCAATACGCCGCCGGCGGCTGCCATTGATCTCATGGGGATGAGCCCGCTCCCACGGGGTCATGGACCTGATGATGGCCTCCACATATACGAGTTCCCTATCGTCAATATCCCCCAGTTCCTTTAGTTTCTTCATATTGCCCAGCCCGGGAATCATGCTGATAATCTGCTGGATAGGCCCCAGCTTTTTAACTTCCTGGAGCTGTTCAAGGAAATCATCCAGGGTAAAGTCAGCAGTCCGGATTTTCTTATTGAGCCGTGCCACCTGCTCGGCATCAAAGCTCGCCTGGGCCTTCTCAATAAGGGTGAGCACATCACCCATACCCAGGATCCGGTCTGCCATACGGTCCGGATGGAATGGTTCCAGAGCATCCGGCTTCTCTCCCACCCCTACGAACTTAATGGGGCAACCGGTAACGGCCTTGATGGAGAGAGCTGCCCCGCCCCGGGTATCACCATCGAGCTTGGTAAGCACCACCCCGTCCAATCCCAGCCGTTTATTAAATACCTCGGCTACGTTAACCGCCACCTGCCCGGTCATGGCATCCACAACCAGTAAAATTTCGTGGGGACGCACAGCGGACTTGATGGCTTCCAGCTCGGCCATCATCTCCTCATCTATTTCCAACCGCCCGGCCGTATCAATAATTACCAGGTCGCGGCCCTGTCTTACCGCGTGTTCCAGCGCCGCCCTGGCAATGTCTACCGGGGTATGCCGGTCTCCCATGGTAAATACTGGTATACCAAGCTGCTCTCCCAGCACCTGCAACTGTTTGATAGCTGCCGGGCGGTAGACGTCTCCCGCCACCAGCAGAGGGCGGCGTCCCTGTTTACGCATCAGGTTGGCCAGTTTGGCAGCTGTGGTGGTTTTCCCTGCCCCGTGCAGCCCCACCATCATGACCACGGTAGGCGGCTTGGGAGCCAGGTTGAGCTTGCTCTGGGTCCCGCCCATAAGGGCGGCCAGTTCATCACGCACAATTTTAATTACATGCTGTGCCGGTGTTAAACTGGACAGCACATCCTGCCCTACAGCCCGCTCCTTGACCCGGGTGATAAAACTCTTCACCACCTGGAAGTTAACGTCAGCGGCCAGAAGGGCCCGGCGTACTTCTTTCATGGCCTCGTCTACATCAGCTTCCGTAAGCCTTCCCTTACCCTTCAACTTGCGGAAAGCTTCCTGCAACCTTTCAGCCAGGCCTGAGAATACCATAACCTCACCCCATTACATCCCGCAGGATTTCCCGTACTCGCGAGAGAGTTTCACCATTTAGCGTCGAAGAATTTTCGTCAAGCAACGCAAGAACTTCCCCCAGGCGGCGGCGCTGATCGATAAACCTGGTCACCAGGCCCAGTTTTTCTTCGTAGTGGGTAAGGATTTGCTCCGCTCTTTTCAACACGTCGTGAACTGCCTGGCGGCTGACACCAAACTGCTCGGCAATCTCGCCCAGAGAAAGATCATGTGCGTAGTAAAGTTCCACAAACTTTTGCTGTCGCTGGGTCAACAGCTGCCCGTAAAAATCATAAAGGAGATTTATCCAGGCAAGTTTTTCCATCCCCGGTCCTCCTGTTGCCCCCGGCAATAAAACTGGAGAGAAGCTATAAAGGACAGAAACTTTACACTAGATTTTATCGGATCCCCGTAACCCTGTCAAGGGCAGCCCTGCGGTATGGCAAATATTTGACAGCAATCCCCAGCGATGATAAGATGGCTGTATACAGGCTGCCCCATTACACATGACGGTTTACCTGAATGAGGTACCAGGTATAAACCTTTCTTAAATGAAGGCCGAGCGCAACAAGTAGAGGTGAGTATAATTTGACCAGAGAGTCCAAAACCGCCACGAACAAGCCAGCGGAGCTCCTGGATCTCCAGGAGGCACTTTCCCTGGACAGGGCACAGGTGAAAGATTTTCATAAAAGATATTTGAACGCCGGGCTAGCCACCATGATGGAGCTGTTGAACTTTGATAAAATGTTTGTACGGGCAGAGGGTGTTTCGGTGTGGGACAACCAGGGCAGGGAGTACCTGGATTTTTTGGGCGGCTACGGAGCCCTGAATCTGGGTCACAACCACCCTAAAGTATTTGCGGCCCTGCAACAGGTCCAGGCATTACCAAACATTCTCCAGGCCTCACTGGGAGTTCTTGCCGGAGCCCTGGCCCATAATCTGGCCCGTATAACTCCCGGCAAGCTGCAGCGTTCTTTTTTCTGCAATAGCGGGGCGGAAGCCGTGGAAGGAGCCATCAAACTCGCCCGGGCAGCCACGAACCGCACCGGCATCATCCACTGCCAGGGCTCCTTCCACGGGAAAACCATGGGGGCTCTTTCAGTCACCGGGCGGGAAAAATACAGGAAACCCTTTGCTCCCCTGTTGCCGGACTGCCAGGCCGTACCATTCGGAGATTTGGATGCTTTAGAAAAAGCTCTGCAGCCCCGGCAGGCTGCGGCCTTTATAGTGGAGCCAATTCAGGGGGAAGGCGGGATTAATGTCCCCCCGCCAGGTTACCTGAAAAAGGCCCGGGAGCTTTGCAAACGTTACGGAACCCTGTTCATAGCCGACGAAGTGCAGACCGGCCTGGGCCGCACGGGTTATATGTTTGCCTGCGAGGCGGAAAATGTGGAGCCGGACATTATCTGCCTGGCCAAATCCCTGGGCGGCGGAGTTGTACCTGCGGGAGCTTATATAACCACGGACGAAATATGGAAAAAAGCTTACGGCGGGATGGAAAAAGCCCTGCTGCACACCTCTACCTTCGGGGGTAATACTGTGGCCTGCGCTGCAGCCCTGGCCACCATCCAGGTCATTTACGAGGAAAATCTGGTGGAACAGGCCCGGGAAAAGGGTGCTTACTTTCTTACCCGGCTCAAAGAGCTGCAGGAACGTTTCCCCCTGTTGAAAGAGGTGCGCGGGCGGGGTCTGATGATCGGCCTGGAATTCAACCAACCCGGCAGCCTGGCCTCCAAAGTGACTTTCGGGCTGGCCGGTAAGCTGGCTGAAGAATATACAGGCAGTCTGGTCGCCGGAGAACTTTTAAACAACTACGGTATTATCACTGCCTATACCCTGAACAACCCCAACGTAATCCGTCTGGAACCACCACTATGCGTCACCAGGGATCAGATCGACCGGGTGGTGGCAGCTCTGGAAGATATACTCCAGAGGCACCGCAGTTTCATGAGCATGGCCACTTCCGGAGTCAAGACGATACTGAAGTCCCTGACCCAACGGGAATAATTTGCCTTATAAGGAAGCCGGGCTTCATAAAAATGCCCGGCTTCCTTAAAGCGCCGGGATTATACACAAAATAACGTATTGTTTGAAAGGGCTCAACCTGTTTTGGGAACGGAACTATTCTACCGGTCCGAACTATAACAGCCTTTCATTCTGCGCTTGCCCCACAGGTTGACCCAGAAGATGGTGGCAAAGCTCATCAGGGTCATCAGGCCCACCAGCACCAGGGCTGTACGATTGTTACCCGACTCGGTGGCTACATATATGGCCAGGGGCACCGTCTGTGTCCGCCCCGGGATATTGCCAGCCAGCATCAGGGTAGCACCAAATTCACCCAAAGCACGGGCAAAAGCCATCACCACCCCGGCCACCAGCCCGGGCCAGGCCAGCGGAAGGCTGAGGGTCCAGAAAACATGCCACTCGCTGGCCCCCAGTGCGCGGGCACCGTTTTCAATGTTTTTATCCACCGCCTGAAAGGAAGCCCTCACCGTCTGGTAAAGCAGGGGAAAGGCAACCACTGTGGAGGCAATCACCGCCCCCCACCAGTTGAACACCACCGATAAGCCCCACAGATTCTCCAGCAAGCGGCCCAGGGGGCCTTGCTTCCCGAAAAGAAAGAGCAGGCCGAAACCCACTACAGTGGGTGGCAACACCAGGGGAAGGGTCAGGATTACCTCCAGCACATCCTTACCCGGAAAATACCGGCCGGCCATGAGCCGGGCCACGGGCACACCGGTAATGAATACGAAGATCACCGCCAGCACAGCCACCCGCAGGGATAACAGGACCGGCACCACTACCTCTGGAGAAAACAAAGCCGCCAACACCTGTCTAATGGCCCGGCCTCAGGCCATACTTCTCAAAGATAAGCATCCCTTCGGGTGAAGCCAGGAAATCCAGGAAGTTTCGTGCTTCCTCTCGATGCGGGGCATTTTTCACCACTGCCGCAGGGTAAATAATGGGCTTGTGTAAATTGTCGGGCACTACAAGGGATACCTGCACATTGTTGTTCCTCATGACATCAGAGCGGTAGACAAAGCCAGCATCGGCATTGCCCGTCTCCACGAAGGTCAGAACCTGGCGTACATCGTTGGCCATAACCAGTTTGGGTTGCAGTATGTCCCAGAGCTTCAGATTTGTCAGGCTTTCGCGAGCATACTGTCCCGCCGGGACAGTATCCGGCAGACCGATGGCGATTCTCTTGACCGCAGAGCCGGCCAGGTCGTGGAAATCTTTCAGAGCAGGACCGTTTTTAGGCGTCACCAGCACCAGTTCGTTACTTAACAGATTCGTCCGGCTTTCCGGTTCAATCAACCCCTTTTCAGCAAGCCGGTCCATCTGGCTGACTCCGGCGGAAATAAACAGATCAACGGGGGCTCCCTGTTCAATTTGCTTTTGCAATAAACCGGAGGCACCAAAATTGTAACTTATCTTTACTTCCGGGTGTTTTCTGGTATATTGCTCCTTAATAGCCTCCAGCGCGTCCTTCAGGCTGACGGCTGCCGAAACAGTGATTTCCCTCTGTGGTGACCTCGCCCCTTCTTGCGGCCGGCTGGCCGACCGACCGCAACCAACCACCAGTAAAGCTACCGTTAAGGCCAGAAGCACTCCTGCAAGTATATTTTTTTTCATAGTCTTTCAACCACCCGCCCGTAAGATAAATAGGATTGATTAACTGGAAAGTTGGGAGATCAAACCCTGCTTCCAACTATTTCGGTTCTCATAAACTTTTCAAACACCAGAAGAATTCCCATACTGACAAGGGAAAGGGCAACAAAGATGATAAAACCGGAAGCATATCCCGCACTACCCCCAATTTGGACAAACAAGCCCATCAGAGGGGGGATGATAAAGCCTCCAAAAGCACCCAGACCACCAACCCAGCCGGTGGCACCCCCCACAGCATCCGGCACCATTGCGGGCACAAGCTTGAACACGGCTGCATTTGCCACCCCCATACCCACAGACATTACCACTTCTCCGGTGAGGGACAAAAGGTAGCTGTGAGAAATGGTCATGATAAGGGCTCCAGTGAACATCACGACAAGAGCAAAGATCCCGGTACGCGTACCACCCATTTTATCTGAAACGCTACCGCCCCAGACGCGGACAAGCGAACAGAGGATGGAATACATCGCCGTGAGAAGACCGGCGGACAGTGCCGGCATTTTATAGAAGGAACTCCAGTAAGTTGGAAGCCAGGCCGTCAGGGCGATGAAACCGCCAAAAGTGACAAAATAAACGGCCACCAGAGCCCAGGTCTTCCATATTCTAGCGGCATGAAGCAGGCCTTGTACGGCTCCACCTCGAGGAAATATTTCCTGTCCTTTTTCTCTGGCGATCCTTATTGCTTGATCCCTTGTCATTCCTTGTTCGCGTAGCTGGAAGTAATAGGCGTTGACCCCTGTGAACCAGTAAACAACAATACCAGCGGTAAAGAAGAGAAGCCAGGCCATATAAGAACCGGTAAGCCCCAGGGTGGGAAGAGCCACCGGAATCAACAGCGAAAAAATCCCGGGGGCCAGGTTGCCCAATCCTGCATAGGTACCCAGCGCAAAACCCTGCTTCTTCTGCGGGAACCAGTACGAAACCTGCCCTACCCCCACGGAGAAAATGGCAATGGCACAACCTACCAGCACTCCCAGGATAAGCAGCAAC
>NZ_JBNATZ010000056.1:0-12244 GCF_049701015.1 Desulfofundulus sp. | reverse complement strand
ATTTTTCAGGGTCAATAAAGTAACTGAGCAGGTCCTTACAAACTCCTGCCGGGCATTTTTTCTCCCGCACATGCGCTTCATATTCATCACGGAAATAACGCAGGGTGGTGAGCACGGGGTTGGGAGCGGTCTTGCCCAGGCCACACAGGGCACCGTCCTTAACCACAAGCGCCAGTTCTTCCAGCAGTAGCAGGTCTTCCTCCGTAGCTTTGCCCTTTGTTATTTTTGTCAACAGCTCCAGCATCCTCCTGGTTCCTTCCCGGCAGGGCACGCATTTGCCGCAGGACTCATTCTGTACGAAGGTCATGAAAAACCTGGCCACTTCCACCATACAGCTGTCCTGCCCGATGACCACCATACCCCCGGAACCAATCATCGCGCCAACCTTCTGCAGGGAATCGAAGTCCAGCGGGAGATCCAGGTGCTCTTCAGTCAGGCAGCCTCCAGAAGGCCCCCCGATCTGCACCGCTTTGAATTTTTTGCCTTCCCGCAGGCCACCACCTATGTCAAACACCACTTCCCGCAGTGTAATGCCCATGGGCACCTCTACCAGACCGGTATGGGCCACCTGACCGGCCAGGGCAAAGGTCTTGGTGCCGGGGCTGGTGGGAGTTCCATATTGTTTAAACCATTCCGCCCCCCGGGAGATAATAGGAGCGACGTTCGCCAGGGTTTCCACGTTATTGATGACAGTCGGGCAGCCCCAGAGGCCGCTCTGTGCCGGAAACGGAGGGCGGGGGCGGGGCATACCGCGCTGACCCTCAATAGAGGCAATCAAAGCCGTTTCCTCACCGCAGACGAAGGCACCGGCACCCTCTTTAATATGGATGCGGAAGGAAAAATCGCTGCCCAGGATGCGATCTCCCAGAAGACCGGCGGCTTCGGCATCGGCCACAGCCTTCTTCAGCCGTTTCACGGCCATGGGATACTCCGCCCGCACATATATGTAGCCTTCGTCCGCTCCTATGGCATAGCCGGCAATCATCATCCCTTCCAGCACCCGGTGGGGAGCACCTTCCATCACGCTGCGGTCCATGAAAGCCCCGGGGTCACCTTCATCACCATTACAAATGACGTACTTTTTATCACCTGCCGCAGATCGCGCGAAAGACCATTTACGGCCCGTGGGAAAACCCGCTCCGCCACGGCCACGGAGACCCGAATCCATCACTTCTTTAATTACGTCTTCGGGGGTCATCTCAAAAAGGGCTTTTTCCAGAGCTTGATAACCGCCGTGGGCCAGGTAATCATTGATATCCTCCGGGTTCACCAGGCCGCACAACTCGAGGGCCACCCGTACCTGGTTCTGGTAAAAGGGGATATCCACCTCCCGGGCCACAACCCGACCTGTAACCGGATGGTGGTAGAGCAACCTTTCCACCGGCCGGTTGTTCATAATGTGCTCTTCAATGATCTCAGGAACGTCCTCTTTTTTGACCTTTAAGTAAAGCACTCCATCCGGCTCAAAGCGCACCAGGGGGCCCATCTGGCAAAACCCGTGGCACCCGCTGATATTTAAAGCGGTAGCCGGTTGTTCATGCTCCTGCACCAGCTCCACCTTGTAAGGCAAACCCCTTTTCGCCAGTTCCTCACGAAAAGCTTCGTACACACCCAGGGAACCGTTGGCCACACAACCTGTACCGGCACAGATTAAAACGCGCAATTTTTCCCCTTGCAGAGCCTCCCTGGCCCGCTCTGTGAGCGCCTTTAAATCCTGCCTTGATTTAAGCATGGGCTTCCCTCCGTTCTTCCTGGCTTTCCCCCGCTTTTATAGCCCGCAACACCCTTAAAACATCTTCCGGCGTCATCTGCCCGTGCACTTCCTGGTCGTTGATGGTTACCACCGGAGCCAACCCGCAGGCCCCCAGGCAGGATACCGTTTCCACCGTAAACTGCAGGTCATCTGTTGTCTGCTGGCCTTCTGCAAGTCCCAGTTCCTTGCGCAAAGCAAAATGGATCGGTTCGGAACCCCGCACGTGGCAGGCCGTGCCGTCACAAACCCGGATGACATACTTGCCCTTGGGAACCAGGGAAAACTGGGCGTAGAAGGTGGCCACCCCGTAGACCACCGCCGGCGGAATATTTAAAGCCGTGGCAATACAGGTCAGTACTTCTTCGGGCAGGTAACGGTATTCTTGCTGTACTTCCTGCAGGATGGCAATCAAATGCGATACCTTACCCTCGTGACGGGCAATAATTTCCTGCAACTTTTCAAACTTTCTGCCCGTTCCCTCCATACATACCCCTCCTACTTTTTAAAAGTTTTTGACTTTACAGATTCAAATTTTAATGATTTTTCCGCATGCGACAATGAAAGCTAAATAAACAACATAAAATAAATAAATCAGTTTAAAAAAGAAAAAAACCCGTGAGGGGTTTTTGAAGTCAGGAATCGAATAAATTCACCAGACTGTAAGTCCTACCCCTGTGGCTATTTCCTCCGAAGAAACTCCTGTTTCGTTATGTTCCTCCAGGTAAGCCAGCACCTGCTTCAAGGTCACCCTGTTGAGGCCCTTGGGGAAGTCGGGCCAGAATTCCTGCTCGCAGTCCTCTTCACTGCCTTCGGAGGTTCTCAACTGTTCCCCCGGGGATGAAACCGTAGCACCGGCAGTGGTTGTACCGGCAGCTGTTTCCTGCCGGCAGGCAATCTGTATCACCAGTGGCTGGATAACTTCCAATGTTTCCTTTACCGTCCGGACCAGCTCCACCATTTGCTCGTTACAGGGCGGTACAACCTGCCCTGGGGAGGATGCCTCCATTTCATCAGGCACACTGTCATCCAGGGACTGCCTCTGCCTCAAATAAAACCACAGTCCCACGACGGGGATTACCGACAGTACCCAGAAGGCCATGTTCACCCCCAAAGCATAACGTATGACCGCGCCAACCTGCTGCGTACTCCCGGACACCAGCTTTTCGACAACTATCAGGTTGTAAAGCGTAGCCAGGCCGGTCCCAGCAGCAATTAAAAGAGCGAAAATAAAGATTAAATCGTATTTGAAAAAGCGCATTTATTCTGTCCACCCCCCGGGATGCAAAGAAAAAGGGCACTCATTGCCCTCCTATCATATAAAGACAATACAGTAAAAGTACCGGGTATTTTGCCAAAAGCAAACCCGGCTGTCAGCCAGACCGGGAATTTTTCTATCGGGAATTTTTCTATAATGCGTACACCTCTTGCCCGCCAAGGATACGGATGCCCTTCGCCTGCAGAGCGGCAATGGCCTCGTCCAGTTGTTCCACCCGGAACACCACCAGGGCGGCCCTGGAAGCCTTCTGCAAAAAAGCGTACAGGTACTCGATGTTCAGGTTTGCCTCCTGAAGAACGGCGAGCACCCTGGCCAGGCCGCCAGGTTCATCCACAACTTCTACAGCAATGACATCGGTAGCACTAACGGTAAACCCGCTCTCCTTGAGTACCCGGTAGGCCCGGTCCGGGTCGTTAACGATGAGTCGCAAAATGCCAAAGTCGGTAGTATCGGCTATAGCCAGAGCACGGATGTTAATGCCGTTGTCCCCCAGCACCCTGGTTACCTGTGCTAAACGGCCAGACTTGTTTTCCAGGAAAATAGAAATTTGCTTGACTTTCACGGGAAGACCCCCCTTCCTCATAATAGATCCACCTATATCTGCCGCCGGTCGACTACCCTCTTCGCCTTTCCTTCACTTCTTGGGATGGTATTGGGTTCCACCAGCTTCACCTTTGCAGAAATACCGAGGACGCTTTCGATCCGCTCCTTGAGGCGTTTCTCAAGGTCTTCAAGCTTGCGCACCGTGTCGCTGAACATGTGCTCAGCCACTTCCACCCAGATCTCCAGGTAGTCCAGGTTGGCCTTGCGGTCCACCACCAGCAGGTAGTGGGGCTCGGTTTCGCCGAATTCCAGGAGCACGCTTTCCACCTGGGAGGGGAAAACGTTGACCCCCCGGATGATGAGCATATCGTCGCTGCGACCTGTAATCCGCTTTATGCGCACATGGGTGCGCCCGCAGGGACATGGCTCCGGGTTCAGGCGGGTGATATCCCGGGTGCGATAGCGTATCAGCGGGAAAGCTTCTTTCGTAAGGGTCGTGATCACAAGTTCCCCCTCTTCCCCGGGAGGCAGAACCTCCCCGGTATCGGGGTTGATGATTTCGGGAATAAAGTGGTCCTCGAAAATGTGCATCCCCTGCTTGGCGGGACACTCCATAGCCACACCGGGGCCCATAATCTCGGAAAGCCCGTAAATATCCAGCGCCATAAGATCCAGTTTCTCCTCCAGCTGCTGGCGCATGCGCTCCGACCAGGGCTCGGCGCCAAAGATGCCGGCTTTTAACGGGAGTCTCTTAAAATCCAGGCCCATTTTTTGGCCTTCCTCCGCCATATACAGGGCATAGGACGGCGTACAGGTAAGGATGGTGGTGCCAAAATCCTGCATGAGCATGAGCTGCCGCCGTGTGTTACCCCCGGAAACAGGTACCACTGTAGCCCCCAGGCGTTCGACGCCAAAGTGCAGGCCCAACCCACCGGTAAACAGGCCATAACCGTAAGCGTTCTGGACCACATCAAACTTGGTGGCGCCGGCACAAACCAGGGCACGGGCGATCAGTTCCGCCCAGGTATTGATATCATTCCTGGTGTATCCGACCACTGTCGGTTTGCCTGTAGTACCTGAAGAAGCATGTACACGGACCACATCGCTCATGGGCACCGCAAACAGTCCAAAGGGGTAATTGTCGCGTATGTCCTGTTTGGTAGTGAAGGGTAACCGCCGCAGGTCCTCCAGGGAACGGATGGACGATGGCTTAATGCCTTTTTCTGTAAATCTCTGACGGTAAAAAGGTACGTTACGGTAGACACGTTCGATGGTTAACTTCAAGCGCTCCAACTGCAGCGCCTGAAGTTGTTCGCGGGACATGGTCTCAAACTCGCGATCCCAGTACACAAGCCACTGCTCCTTTACATAAACTCTTTTATCTATAAAGAATAGTTCAACAACAACCCCCGGCATCCTGCCGGAGGGAAAATTTTCAGCCATCAACATCAAATTTGGTCCAAATATCTACCAGAGGTCAATAGACAAAAGCGGATCTTTTTCGGAAATATCGGTTATAAATCGACCTGCAGATTAACCCACAGGCTAACCCTTTGACTGGCCACTTATTAACAAAGTTATTCACATTATCCACAGCATGTAATCCACAGAACCCACGTTAAACCAACCGTATGCCGGCTTTTACAGGGAACCTTTTCAGTCCTGAAAGCCTTGATTTTCAAGGCTTCGCGTTTTTCAGCGCCTTTTTGCCCGCCAGATTTGCTGTTCCCCAAAGGCCACACTTTTTGTGGATAACTCGGGATAATCCACAGACGGAAAACCGCAAAATCCATTCGACAAAGTTTTCTCAAGACGAGAGCAGGGGCAGGTCGGGTACGGCATTCAAGGTGAGAGGAGCCAGCTCTCCCCGCAGGTATTTGTAATAGGCAGCACACCCGATCATGGCTGCATTATCGGTGCACAGCAACGGCGGCGGACAGAACAATTCCCGGCCTTCCCTGCGTGCCGTACATCCCAGAACCTCCCGCAAGCGTCTGTTGGCAGCCACCCCCCCGGCGAGAATTATGGTCCGGCAGTTATAATTGCGAGCAGCTTCCATGGTCCTGTCCACCAGCACGTCCACCACCGCTTTTTGAAAGCTGGCCGCCACATCAGCCAGGTTTACATCGTCCCCCCTTTGCCGGCAGCGGTGCAGGTACTGGAGGACCGCCGTCTTCAAGCCGCTGAAGGAAAAATCAAGGCCGCCGGGGCAGGCCCGGGGGAAATCAACAGCCTCCTCGTTACCTTCCCCGGCCAGGCGCTCAATTGCCGGCCCCCCCGGGTAACCCAGTTCCAGCACCCGTGCTACTTTGTCAAAAGCTTCACCGGCAGCATCATCCCGGGTACTGCCCAGCAGCCGGTAATCACCGTGATGCAGGATCAGCACCAGATCCGTATGGCCACCGCTCACCACCAGGCAGGTGAGTGGGAAGGGCAAATCCGGCCGGACCAGGAAGTTGGCATAAATATGGCCTTCCAGGTGATTGACGCCGATAAGGGGGATATCCAGAGCAAAAGCAATGGCCTTTGCTGCAGCCACACCCACCAGCAGGGCGCCTACCAGTCCAGGGCCGTGGGTAACCGCCACCGCATCCAGGTCCCCAAAATTCAACCCAGCCTGGTCCAGCGCCTCTTTAAGAACATGATTGATTAACTCCAGGTGCTTGCGGGAGGCCACTTCAGGCACAACTCCGCCAAATTTCCTGTGTACATCAACTTGAGAGGAAATAATATTTGAAAGTACTTCCACGCCATCTACCACCACTGCGGCGGATGTTTCATCACAGGAAGTCTCGATAGCCAGAATTTTGACGCTCATTTCAATACCTCTCAACACCAAGGTGATAATACTATAATGATACCACAAAAAATAACCCGGCATAACTGCCAGGGCATGTAACCACCGGGTGAATTGCAAATGGAGCGTGTTGTACGGGTGCTGACCTACAATATACGCCACGGCAAGGGGGTTGATGGCAGGGTGAGTTTGCGGCGCGTGGCAACGGTAATACAGCGGTACAACCCTGACGCAGTCGCCCTGCAGGAAGTGGACCGCCACCTCCCCCGCAGCTACCTGCGTCATCAGGCACGTTCACTGGCACGACACCTTGACATGCACTTTGCTTTCGCCCCAACCTTGAGCTGGTTCCGTATCTGCCAGTACGGTATAGCCATCTTGAGCCGTTACCCCATATCAGAACACAAATATTACCCGTTGCCGAGTTCACACGAGCCCCGGGGGCTGCAGTCCGCCAGCATACATCATCAAGCGGGAACATTTTACCTTCTCAATACGCACCTGGGCTTAAATTACCGGGAGAGGGAAAAACAGGCGGCTGCAATCCAAGAAATCGTGAGCGCTTTGGATGGACCGGTAGTCCTGGTAGGCGATATGAACACGGAACAGCTTACCTTCCCTGAGCTACCTGTCACTCTGCCAGACCGTCTGCCAACATTCCCCTCCTACCGTCCCCGGTTGGGGCTGGACCATATCTTCGCCTCGCACCACTGGGACATCATCAAGGCTTTTACCCCTTCCACAGGAGCCTCCGACCATTTGCCCCTGCTGGTGGAACTGGTACTGGCAAATGGTAAATATTAACCGGGTGCACCGGCTATTTCTACTGGCCGGTGAGGGGTACCCCCAGTTCTGCCATCAGATCCCGGAAGACCTGTCCCGCACTGTGATGGATCACCAGCGCGGCCTGTTCATCCCAGGGGGTTGGGTCCCGGTTGATGATCACCACCCGCCGGGCAAACTGTGGCAGTTCGGCCGCCGGGTAAACCTGCAGGCTGCTCCCCACCACCAGCATCAGCTGGCAACCGGACAGGGCCCTGGTGGCTTTGAAAAAGTCTTCGCTCATCCGGTCTTCAAACAGGACTACATCCGGCCGTAAAATTCCCCGGCAGATCTCGCAGAGGGGCGGGTTCTGTCCCTTTTCAAATTGTTCTACCAGGTAAGAAAAGGGATAACTTTTCCCACAGCTCATACAGTGGCAGGTGCGCAGGTGGCCGTGAATTTCCCATACCCGCTTTGAACCTGCCCGCTGGTGCAAGCCGTCGATATTCTGCGTGATTACCCCCACCAGGTAACCCAGCTCCTCCAGGCGGGCCAGTCCCCGGTGGGCATCGTTGGGCTCGGCACCGCTAAAGACCGTCCAGCGGGAAAGATTTAGATTGTAAAAAGCAGCCGGATCCCGTTTCAGGGCGCTCAGACTGGCTGTCTTAATGGGATCATATCTGGTCCACAATCCTGTGCCCGGGCTGCGGAAGTCGGGAATACCACTCTCCGTACTTACCCCGGCCCCCGTCAGGGCAAAATTGCGGTCGTGGCTGCGTAAAAGTTCCGCCAGCGTACGAATTTTTTCCTGGTAAGACATCCCGATATAACACCTCACCTCCGCGGGGATTCCGTCGGCCCCCTCAACTCACTGGTCGGCCTTATCATTCCGCCCCGGCCGTTTTTTCAGCAGCCACCAGATTGCCGCAGTAGCTGCAGAACTTGCCACCTGCGGGAAGTTCGACTTTGCACTGCGGACAGATCAGCGGTTTGGGCTGGAGCCTGTCGATCTGCTCCTGGATGGATAACATATCGGCCCGTATCCCCCGCGTACTCTGGCAAAGTCTTTCTATTTCCCCGTCCAATCCTTCTTCTCCGCTAAACCGGCGGTAGACCAGTTCTCCCAAACTCAAGTAATTGTTTTCCAGTTCTTTCTCGAGCCGCGAAAGCTCAATTTTCAACCGGGTGGCCTCGAGAAATTCACCTGACCGTCTGGTCACCTCTTTAGCTTTATCGGTTAACTCCCTGGCCGTTTCACCAATTTTTTGAAAGATCTCCACGCAAAGCACCCCCCTTTTAAATTATTAGCATAATCTTCTACGCATATCAGGAAAAGTCCTCCCGGGCTGGCATTTTTTTGTGTTCCAGCCTTCTTGATGAAGGCACGAAATATGAATGGCATCCTCTTTTCTTAAAATAGCTTCGGGTTATCTTGAAAACATCGGGCAAATATTAAACCCGCAAGCATATGCGGGTTAAGAAGCACTTTTGGGTTTAAGAGTTTTCCTCTGTTCCATCCAGATGGACATAAAGAGCTCGTTCATGCTCGTCAAACCTGGCCTCATACTTTCCCCGGGGGCTGATGTTAAAATGTTTGAAAAAACCCTTACCAAAGACCTTTGTTTTTTTAATTTGCATTCCTCCCTCTTCCACCGCCCGGATACGGATAACATGTGCATCCCGGTCGTAAGCTAATTCTACATGCTGTGCACCCAATTTTTCCCTGGCTATATTATTTAATACAATTGAACTTTTGGAGAAAGAGACCATGGGTGCTTTTTCTGCTCTTTCACCACGGGGTTTGTAAACTTCAAAAGGCATGGATCACATCCCCTTTTATTTTTTGATGGTATTATAATCTAGAATAACCACTTTCGTCAAATACCATCTTTAAATTTTCAGTTGTAGCCACAAGTGCCCCGGTTATTAATTCCCTGCCGCAAAGTTAACAAACTTAATGATTTTGAGGGACAGTTTTATGCTTACGTGAATATGATACTGGAATACGATCCTTGAATAAGATAACGAATTTAATCGCAGACTAAATATGCGAAAATTTTTAATATAACTATTTCAGGTGACGGGATTGAATATATTGGCAGGGTCACCTATAATAGAGGTAAGCTAAACGGTTGTAATTTAAGGGTTAACGGTTGATTATCATACCCGAACGGTTAGCCCGGGAGGTGGGACCCATGACCAGACTGGTGCAGTTGAAACCGGTGGAGTTAAGTACCCCGAAAGGGCCGGTGTTCTTTGAAGGGCCTGTGACAGACAGATACCTCGAAATGCTGTCCATGAATGAAGGTCTCACCAATTTCCGCCCACCAGACCGGCAAAAAGAGGCTCTCAAGCAGATAACAAATTTACCAGACGGCATGATATTCATTGCCCGCCATGAAAATGAAATTATAGGGTATGTTACCTTCCATCACCCGGATGATTTCACCCGCTGGTCCAAGCATCCACGGGTACTTGAAATGGGCGGCATCGAGGTAAGCCCTGCATGGCGTGGTTGTGGCGTGGCTGAAAACCTGCTGAAGCTGGCTTTTTCCCACCCGACCGTAGAAGAATTCATTGTCATAACTACGGAATATTGCTGGCACTGGGATACCAGAAATACAGGCCTGGATATATGGGCTTATCAAAAAATGCTGACCAGGCTCTTCGGAAAAGTAGGTCTGCAAAAGGTGGCTACCGACGACCCTGACATTCTGGAGCACCCAGCGAATGTACTTATGGCAAGAGTAGGTCAAAAAGTCAGCAAGGAAGATATAATGCTGTTCGAGGCGATGCGTTTCCTCAGAAAGTACGGAAAGGTAGCGAATATGGCATAATGTGGTTTATGATTGGCCCGGCCAGAAGCCGGGTTTTTAATTTTGTATAATCCCCTCCATCCAGGAAATACATTCCTTTAACTTTTTAAGGTCGATGCCCGTCTCTATACCCATGCTTTGCAGCATATATACCACATCTTCGGTAGCCACATTCCCTGTAGCGCCTGGAATAAAGGGACAGCCACCAAGACCGCCTGAAGAGCTTTCGATTATGCTCACCCCAGCCTGGATCCCGGTAATGATATTGGGCAGGGCGAGCCCCCTTGTATTATGGAAGTGCAAGGCAAAAGATACTGAAGGGTAGTTTCGTGACAGTTGTTCCACCATCTCGTATACCTGTCTTGGATTGGCAAGGCCGGCCGTATCGGCCAGAGTTATTTCGCCAATTCCCGCCCCAACCATGACCTCGATTATCTGCATAATCCTGTCCAACCCGATCTTTCCCCGGTAGGGGCACCCAAAAGCTACGGCCACCGCCCCCCGGATCAGCACACCCGTGCCAGCAGCCAGGGCAGAGGCTTCCTCCAGCTGTCTTAGAGACTCGCCAATGGGCATACCCATATTGGCCAGGTTATGTTCTTCACTCGCGGAGATAACCATCACCACCTCATCCACCCCTGCACTCAACGCCCGTTCTACACCCCGGCGGTTGCCCACAAGAGCGCTGAGGACGACCCCCTGCACTCCCTGCTCCTCAAGAGCAGCCAGAACCTTGCGGGCACCGGAGACAACCTCTTCCGCATCGGCCAGCTGTGGTACGACCCGGGGGTTTACAAAAGAGGTGGCCTCGATGGCTCTCACTCCTGCTCTCACGAGGAGTTCAATCAGATGAATTTTTTGCGCGGTGGTCAATATATGGGGTTCGTTTTGCAACCCGTCCCGCGGCCCCACCTCACGTATAAGTACTCTGGCAGGCCACTCCATACCATCACCATCTTTCCTCACAAAATCACGGGTAATACTTTTCTATCGACTTATTGCCTGCTCCTGCCACAGTGAGCACCATGGTAAAATTTGAGAGCGGTGGTGGGAGCCCTGTGAAGCAACGGTACAACCGGACAAAAAAAAGATGGCCCACCCGGGACCAGGCGAATCAGGATGGGCCCGGAAGGGCATGGATGCAGGGCTCAAGCTTTCCCTTCCCCGGTCACCTGCCGGATTCGCTGCAGGACTTGTTCCGGGGACTTACCTGTCGCGTTAATTACCGGCGCATACGTCGTCATCGTAGGATTGGTAGCCAGGGCCAGAGTTTGCTCTTCCTCGCGCTCATCAATGTCCCCTGTCACGACCATGGCGGCTGCACCAAGGGCGTTGGCCGGACTTACCACTTCGTACCCCTGGGAAGTCAGGTACTTTTTGACTTCTTCCAGGTTGTCCTGAACAGCAATTTTCATATCAGATCCCACCTTTCATTTTTATTTTTATATCCCCAGGTTCACCAGATAGTGTGACCACACTCACAGATTTCTATGGCACCAAATATTATGATCAATTCAACACCGGAAAAAAGGAGGAGTGCCCCATGTCCATCTGGAAGTGTCCGGGACAGGATCGCAGCTTCTGGAAACCCGAAGATATATTTGATTCTCCATGCCCCCACTGCGGCCACAGTATCGAGTTCTGGAAAGATGATATAGCCCTGCGCTGCCCAAACTGCAAGCAACTGGTAAGCAACCCCAGATTCGACGCCGGATGCGCCGCATGGTGTTCATATGCCAGCAAGTGTCTTGGCGAGCTAGCAAGGACAATTCAAAGCCAGCCCCGGATCATCCGGAACCGGTTGGAAGTAGCCTTGCGCAAAAAACTCGGGCCTGAAGACCACGATTTGTTAAACCGGTCTTTGAAAGCGGCCGAAAAAGCGGAAGAGATTGCCGTGGCCGAAAAAACAGAGCCCATTATGCCGGTGGCAGCCAGCCTGGTCGGTCCCGCAGCACGGGTGAAGGGTTGGTCCAGAGAGGAAGTAATTAATTTGCTTGAGGAAGCGGGTATTGAGGGAAACACCGCCGGCAGGATATACCAGTTGCTGGAGCCTGCCGGTGACGCCGACAATCCCTACCGCAATATCATCGACCGGGCCACAACCTGAACCAACCTCAAACCTCCTTTCCCGGCCCTTCTTCCTGAAGGGCCTTTTTCGCTTGCCCGGAAATTTTAGACCTGTTATGCTAGAAGGGACACCTTGTACCGGGAGGTCCACTGCATGAGCAGGAGCTTTTTACCCATGATGTTGACCGTGGCCGCAGCGGTGGGAGTATATTACTACTGGTCGGTAGTCC
>NZ_JBNATZ010000055.1:0-12306 GCF_049701015.1 Desulfofundulus sp. | reverse complement strand
GATCAGCTTGACATCATCATTTTCAACCAGTACCTTTATGGGACATCTCACCGTACACATGAAGCAAATACTGTAGACACTTTCCATTAGAGAGGCCTCCATGTTTCATTTCTATGTTTTAGCCTTTTTGCACTTACTTAAAATGTTAAGCAAATTCAAGTTCAAGTACAGTCCACCCTGAAAACACTACTTTGCACCGGAAACCAAAATCAAACCATGCCGGCTCTGTCAGCTCTCTCCTTTATCGTTAACAGCAGCACAGGCTTTTACATAACCCGGCCCTGGCCGGAGTTTTCTTCGTAAGCCATGAGCAACTGGTGCACGCCCTTGAAATAGGGAAGCCGGTTCTTAACCCGCCCGAAAAACATACGGGCCAGAATGTAGCAGATGATAAAAGTAAATACGTAATTTACAGCCAGCCCTGTAAACGGTATAGGAAAACCGATACCGGCAAAACGGCGCTGCATCCAGGTAAGGGCAAAGAAAGCGGGCCACAGGGAAGCTGCCGAGAGGCCGAACATGTTGAAGAAAACCCGGCCAAAGGCGTCGTTGGCCTCTTTATTGCATGCATCATAGCTATGCTTGTCCCCCAGCTTTAAAGCTGCCACGGTCAACTGCTGCAAATCCGCCAGGCGGGTGTTCAACCGGTCCAGGTGGTTTTTGTTCACCAGAAACACCACGGAGATGGTGAACTCCCCGGTAACCACCGCCAGAAGCGCCAGCAGGAATGTACCCAGAAAGTAGTCAAAGACCGGGTACCCGCTGATCCGGTAAAAAATAATCAAGAAACGATCCACCAGTTCCCAAAGACGCATATTTTTAAAGCCTCCGTCACCGGGTAATTGGCTGGCAGGTTCCCCGGGCAAAACCCGGGGAACCTGCCAGATCTCCTGTACAATTCTTACATCGGCACCCAGGCTTGCCCGAAGAATCCCTTGCTGAAGTACCCAAGACCTACGTAAAGGGCCAGCACCACAAACAATCTCTTCAGCCAGATGTCCGGGATGTATTTCTGGGTGCGCGGGCCAATCATGGAACCGATAAATACGCCGATTAACTCCACACCAATCAGGCCCCAGTCCATGGCGGCACCGGCCACGGTGATGTAGGTGGTGATACTGGTCAGCATACTCACCAGAACGGCCATGGCCGAAGTACCCGCCACCACAAACATGGGCAGACCGACGATACTGGTCAGGTAAGGCACGTACAGAAAGCCGCCGCCCACTCCGAGAAAGGCCGAAATGGCTGCGATTACCACGCCGCCGACAAAAGCCCAGATGGGGTTGAACTGAAATTCCACACCGAAGAAGGAAAACTTGATATTTGTCAACCCCCATTGGGTAACGGTAATCCCCTGGTTGACTTCGTCTTTCTTTTCCTTGATGCTCTGCTCAAAGGCTCTGGCTGCTTCTTTGGCCGCCTTCTTGCTGGCCTGCCCCCGGGGGGTCGTTTCATACAAAAGAACGCCGCCCACCACAAAGACAAAGAGCCCGAACCAGCCCTGGTACTGGCTGAAGCTGACCTTGCCGCCGGTCAAAGCGGGCACAACAGCTGCTCCCACAATGGAACCCAACCCCAGAGCAAGACCGAGGGGCCAGGCCAGACGCCTGGCCTTGAGGTAATTGACGGTGGTCAGCAAAGACGAAATACCTACCAGCCACTGGTTGGAGGTACGAATGCTGTCGGTAAGCAATTTGTTGAATTGAGGCGCAGTTTTCTTAAAAGGTTTGATAAAATCACCAAGGCCGTAAATGGTCATATGACCCACCCCGGCCATGATACCTCCAAAGGCTCCTACCGTGGAGAAGATCCAGCCCACCCAGATCGCCCACAGGACAGCCACCAGGTAGTTGATCCTGGGTGCTCCGGGAATACCGAAGGCCCCCCTGGGCGCATTGGGGTTGATCTGCCCCTTGCCCGTGCCCACCGGAGCTTTAGCTATGGCTTGACCGAGCTTACCCTTCAACCCAAGGTCGCTGCCAACCACCTGTGCCGGAGCTTTCTTTGCATCCTGTTGCGCCCCCACTCCGCTGGCTCCCAAAACCAGAACGGCCAGCATCAAAAGCAGTGTAACCAGGGCAATTTTATTTATAATTCCCTTCTTCATCTAATCCTCCCCTAATCAACGTAAAGATTTTATAAGTACAGGAAGACAAAAAGTGAAAGTAAAGTCCACCCTCGAAGAGCTGATAATAAGTTGAGAAATTCAATGTGTGTTTAACCACCTCCCTGGGCACTACACCTTCTGGAAATTCACCTCCTTCGTTCCTAAAATGTCCTGATCAATATAGCTATCTATAACTAAATATAATCCGTGTAATAACCTGCCGATGTCGGCAATTGGACAGTCCCGGGGTCAGCTTAAAGACAAATCGGGTGTCATCTATCTGACATTTGATAGACACAGTTTTATAAGTTTGTTATAATTCTCTTGTCGAAGATACGCTTCTCACGAGCCGGAGAATGCTATGACACATGAATCAATTGTAGAGAACCCTTTCTTAACCAGGAGGGATGAACTCATGAGCCTATCGCATGTGGAAAAAGTGGCCTTAAGTGAAGTGGAACGGGCACTCATTCGCCAGGCGGGGTTCACGGTACACTACCCGAAAGGCCATATCATTTTTGCTGCTGGTGATACAGCCGACCGGGTATACCTGGTGGAGAGCGGGTGGGTAAAAATTTACCGCCTGAATGCAGACGGCCGACGGGTTACCGTAGGGAGCATCCGCAGTCCCGGCGAGTTGATGGGTCTGGCGGAGACCCTGTGGGGAGGGGAACGCACCTGTTTTGCCGGTGCAATCAGCAATGTGAGTCTGGTGGTTTTGCGTAAAAATAAATTTGAAGAGCTGATGGCTACGCATCCTTTTCTCGCCATTAAAGTCGCCAAGTTACTGGGGGTACGCATGCGGGAAGCGGAGCAGATTATTCACGAAATGGTTTGCTGGCAGGCTCCCGGCCGGCTGGCCCTGACCCTGCTAAAAATGGGCGAACGCTGTGGAATGGAAACCCAAAACGGCATAAAACTCGGAGTACAGCTTACACACGAAGAACTGGCCAATATGGTGGGAACCTCACGGCAGACGGTAACTTCTCTCTTAAATATGTTCAAACAGGAAAAAAGCATCACTTATGAAGGGAGAACTATCAACATCGTCAACCCGGATAAGCTGGCCCGGTGGATTATGTAGTAAAGCTATCATCATAGCCACAAAAAAAAGGCGGCCGGGAACCGGCCTGTAGCCTAGATGTAGCTCACAATTTCTTCTTTTTCCCTTCTCCCCGGCCTGCGAGCCGGATCGTCAGCCGGGTAACCCACGGGAATGATGGCCACAGGTATACGTCCCGGCGGGATACCCAGACACTCCCTTACCCGTTCCTCGTCAAAAGCACCCACCCAGCAGGTCCCCAGACCCAGGGCGTTTGCGGTTAGAAGGATATTTTGTACCGCAGCAGCAGTATCCTGGTAACAATACAGCCGGCGGCCCCGGTCACCGTAAACCCGTGCCGACCGTTCCGGTTCGGCACAAACCACAATTACAACGGGCGCACGAGCTATAAAGCGTTGATTTAGAGCGGCTTGTGCCAGGGCTTCTTTTTTTTCGTCCCGCGTAACCACGTAGAAAAACCAGGGTTGCAGGTTACCGGCAGAAGGGGCCCACCGGGCCGCTTCAAGGAGTTGATCCAGCAGTGCCGCGGGCACCGGGTCAGGCTTATAGTGTCTTACGGAATACCGGCTCCTGACCAGGGAGAGAATAGTGGACATCCATTAATTCCCCTCCAGCATAAAAGTGCTTTTTATATTGTACCCCGGGATTCCCATCCGGTGTGTTTCCAACATCAAAACCGGGGGAAATACCTTTATTTTCACCAGATCACCTGACAATCATCACAGGACAGGGAGCCAGGTGCAATACCTTATGGCTCACACTGCCCAGGAAAAGGGATTTAATATCACCATATCCGCGGCTTCCAACGATGATCAGGTCAAATTGACCTTCCGCAGCCAGCCTGCAGATGGCTTCAGCCGCATCTCCCCGTTCCACCGCTGTAGCCATTGTCCGGCCTTCCGCCCGGAAAATCTCGCGTACGGCGGCAAAAACTTTTTCAGCCCGCGCTTCTATTTCCTGGTCCAGCTCTTTCTGCTGAAGCCAGACACAGACTCCGGGTTCAGGGAAAAGTTTATAACAGGAAGGTCCCACGTATAAAGCTGTTACGGCAACCTCCGGGTTGAGTTTACTCAGCCGTAAAGCCTGTCTGGCAGCACGCAGTGAATTCTCCGAACCATCCACGGCCAGAAGGATCTTCATGTAAACCACTACCTCCTTGGAAAATCTCTCAAAGCTCAAGGCCTGAAATCTCTCTCATCTTTTTCTTTTTCTTTCTTTTTCTTACCATTTTCACTCTCCGCGGTACCGCATATTAGCAGCACGGGGGACACCAAAAAAATCTTAACTGTGGGATCTTCTACTTTCCTCAGGAGAATACCTGCCTTGGCGAAAAAGAATTAGATCCCTCTCTTTCTATAATTTGCATTAAAAAAATGTTCTCTTTTAAAGTCCGTTTTTTAATAAGCCGTGCTATAATTATGCGTTCGGAAATGAGTTACGCGCAAGGGGGGCTGCAATTGACCAGAATCCAGCTCGCTGCCATGATTGACCATACCCTGCTCAAACCTACGGCCACCACCCGGGACATCCAGCAGCTTTGTGCCGAAGCAATGAGGGAAGGGTTCGCCGCCGTATGCGTTAATCCCGCGCATGTGGAATATGCCGCTAAAATACTGGCCGGCTCCACGGTAGCGGTATGTACGGTCATTGGTTTCCCCCTGGGGGCAACCACGCCATCCGTAAAGAGGAAAGAGGCCGCGGAAGCGATCAGAAACGGTGCCAGGGAAGTGGACATGGTCTTGAACATCGGCGCCTTGAAGGAAGGAAACCATGACCTCGTGGCAGCCGATATCCGCGGAGTCGTGGAAGCAGTGACCGCGCTTTTGCCCGACGGGCTGGTTAAAGTTATTATTGAAACGGGCTACTTAAACCACGAGGAAAAGATCACCGCCTGCCGTCTGGTGCAGCAGGCCGGTGCCCATTTTGTAAAAACAAGCACCGGCTTTGGCCCGGGCGGGGCCACGGTGGAAGATGTGCAGTTATTGAGGGAAAACCTGACCCCGGAAATCGGCGTGAAAGCCTCGGGAGGTATTCGCACCACCGGCCAGGCCCTGGCCCTCATCCGGGCCGGAGCCTCCAGGCTGGGGACGAGCGCCGGCCCGGCCCTGCTGGCCGGCCTGCAGGCCCGGTAAAAAAACACCCATCCGGCAATACTGGCGGAAAAACTTTTCACAGGTGAATATACTATGACTTGAAAAAACAATGGAGAGGAAGAGGAACCATGTCTGGTATCAGGGATTATCAGGCTGTTGTTGGTGAACAACTTATTGAAGAGATCCATGACCTTGCCCGGGAACTTAAGGGGTGCAGGGTTCAACACATCAATTCCACTTTTATTGGCGGCGGGGTGGCGGAAATTTTAAAACGCCTGGTCCCCATGATGCAGGAAGCTGGCCTTGAGGTGCGCTGGGACGTTATAAAAGGGAGCGAAGAATTCTACCGGGTAACTAAAACCTTCCATAACGCCTTTCACGGTGTCCCCGTACAAATATCACCCGGCATGCTGGATACCTACCGCTGGATATCCCGGGAGAACTACGACCTGGTGGACCCCCGGGCGGACTTTGTCATTCTCCACGACCAGCAGCCCCTGGGCCTGGCTGAAATCCGGCCCGACCATCCGGGCCGCTGGCTGTGGTACTGCCATATTGACCCGGTGGACGTGGACCAAACAGTATGGAACTTTTTGAGCCCGTGGGCAGGACGTTGTGACGCCGCCATCTACCACATCCCGGCTTACGCCCGCAATCTGGGTCACCGGCAGTATTTCATGCCCCCGGCGATCGACCCCCTGGCAGAAAAGAACCGGGAAGTTTCGCCCGGTGAGGTCGCTTCGGTTATGGAGCGGCTGGGCATACCTGTCGACCTGCCTCTGGTGGTGCAGATTTCCCGGTTCGACCGGCTCAAAGATCCGCTGGGAGTTATCCAGGTCTTTCGCCTTGTAAGGCGGGAAGTGCCATGCCGCCTGGTTCTGGCGGGAGGTGGGGCCACCGATGACCCCGAAGGCATCCAGGTGCTTCAGGAAGTACACCAGGAGGCGGCCAATGACCCGGACATTTTCATCCTGGAACTCCCTCCCACCAGCAACCTGGAAATTAATGTGCTGCAGCGGGTTGCCGCAGTAGTGATTCAAAAGTCGGTACGGGAGGGCTTCGGGCTAACCGTAACCGAAGCCATGTGGAAATCCCGGCCAGTAGTGGCTTCCCCCGTGGGGGGCATCACGGTGCAGTTGATCCACGGAGAAACAGGGCTTGCCGCCGCCACTTCCGAAGAAATGGCCCGGGCGGTTGTCATGATTTTGCGCGATCCCGCCCTGGGAGAAAAACTGGGTCAGAACGCTAGAGAACATGTGAAAAAGAACTTTACCCTGCCCATTTATCTAAAACGGTGGCTGGAACTGCTCAAGACGGAGCAGGGGTACCCGTACGGCCAGAAGCCCGACCTGGCTGAAATGCCAGTAGTAGCTGAAGTAACCACCGGGCCGGGGAGCGCAAGCTAACGAAAGACCCGAAGCAGGATCACTTCCTGGAAACGTAGAATAACTATAAACGCGATTCTGGCATATGTTGACAGAGAAGGTATGTTGCATGGCTTTAAAAGCATCTCCTGAAAATACCATCTTTGCGCTGGATATCGGAACCCGCTCGGTAATCGGGCTGGTGGCCGTCCCCGAGGACGGGCGGCTGAGAATCGCGGCGCAACGGCTGGTAGAGCACCGCCGGCGAACCATGCTGGACGGGCAGATCCATGACATCCCGGGCGTAGCGGAAGCGGTAAGGATGGTAAAAAATGAACTGGAGGAGGAACTGGGCTTCTCCTTGCGTTATGTAGCCATTGCTGCCGCGGGACGCTCACTGATTACCAGATCGTGCCACATGGAACAGGAAACAGGCGGCGGGGAAATCGACCGGTATGAAGTGAATGCACTGGAACTGGCAGCCATCCAGCAGGCCCACCGCGAACTGGCATCTGAACTGCCGCCCGGTACACAGGATTTCATTTGCGTTGGTTACAGCATTGTTTCTTATTACCTGGACGGTTACCCCATCTCCAGCCTGATCGGTCACCGTGGTAAAACCATAGGAGCCGATGTACTGGCCACGTTTCTGCCCGGTTCGGTGGTCAACAGCCTTTACGCCGTACTCCAGCGCGTGGAACTGGAACCTTTAAGCCTTACCCTGGAACCCATTGCCGCCATCGAAGCAGCCATTCCCGAAAACTACCGCCTTTTAAACCTGGCCCTGGTGGATATAGGCGCAGGCACCTCCGACATTGCCATCACGAGGGATGGATCCATTATAGCCTGCGGTATGGTCCCGGTAGCTGGAGACGAAATTACCGAGGAAATCGTCCAGACCTGTCTGGTTGACTTTGATACCGCCGAGCGTATGAAAAGAGAGCTGGTCCGGGGTGAAGATATACATTATACCGACATCGTGGGCATGGAAAACACCGTCTCCTGCCAGGAACTGCTGGCCCGTATCGACCCGGCACTGGAAAAACTGGCCCGCGAAATCAGCACCCAGATCCTGGCCCAGAACGGAGGACGGCCCCCCCGTTCAGTATTCTGCGTGGGAGGCGGGGGGCAGGTTCCCGGCCTGACGGAAAAGATAGCGCGGCACCTGGAACTGGAAAAAAACCGTGTGGTCCTGCGGGACCGGCGCAACCTTGGACAGGTGCTCATTGTGGAAGGTGACGACAAAATTCCCGGCCCGGAAGGAGTGACAGTGGCGGGTATCGCACTCGTGGCCTTACGCAAACTGGGGCACGATTTCATCCACATCATGGTCAACGGAGTGGAACACCGGCTCTTCAATACCCGGGAATTTACCGTGGGAAACGTGCTGGCTTTAACCGGTTTCAACCCCCGCCTCCTGATCGGGCAAAACGGGAAAAACCTGTCCTTTACACTCAACGGCAAGCGCCAGGTAATTTACGGGGGACTCTCCAAACCGGCCAGAATTCTGGTGAATGAACGGGAAGCGAATATGCAAACCAGGGTATGCCACGGTGACCGTATCGTCGTGCATCCGGCTGTTAATGGTACAGATGCCCGGGTAACGGTAGCAGACCTCCTGCCACCCCCGGGCACTATCACAGTTTACGTTAACGGCAGACCGGCAGAAATAGCAGCTCAGTGTTTAATCAACGGACAGGTCGCGCAACCGCACCGGGAGATACCCCATGGATCTGAAGTGGAAATATGTTCCGTGAAACCCCTCTTCGAGTGGCTCGCAGAGCACCTGTCCGCGTCCCCGGCCCAATTGGGCACCTGGGGAGTGCTGGTCAACGGCAGGGTTGCCTCTCCTGCCTGTCGCCTGCACGGCGGGGACAGGATAGACTGCCACCCTGAAGGGGAGGGAAAAGGCAACTGGGACCCGGAAAGTCCAGCCAGTATCTGCCCGGGGCAAAACACGCCGCCTGCGCTCAAGCATGGGGAAGAAAGCATCACTGTGACGGTAAATGGCTCTCCTCTGACCCTGACGGGACGTTCCAGTTACATCTTCATTGATATCTTCAATTACATCGACCTGGACCTGCGGGAGCTCGCGCCGCCCATCCGCCTGATTCTCAACGGTAGAGAAGCATCTTTTACCGACGAATTACATAACGGGGACACCATTGAAATCGGCCGCTTAAATTTCAAACCGGGCAGCCATAGCCTTTAACTTGTCGGCCATACTGGAAAGGGTGGCAATGCTGCTGGCGGTTTCCTGGAGGAGGGCGCTCTGTTCCTCCGTAGAGGCAGCAATGTTTTGTACGGCTTCCGATACCTGCCGGGAAGCTGAGGCTACATCTGCCACCTGGGAATCCACCTCCCGGACCGAACTCAAAATTTCCTTAAAAGCAGCACCGGCTTCCTCAACCACCGCCAGGCCCCGGTCCGCTTCACGGGACGACCCTTCCATCATAGCCGTTACCTCACCAATCTCTTCCTGGATGGCAGATACCAGGCCACCTATTTCTTCTACCGAGGAAGCGGACCTCTCTGCCAGCTTGCGCACTTCATCGGCGACCACGGCAAACCCGCGGCCGTGCTCCCCGGCCCGGGCGGCTTCAATGGCCGCGTTCAAGGCCAGCAGGTTGGTCTGGCTGGCAATATTGTTGATGATGCCCAGTATTTCCCCGATCTGTTCGGACATGCGGGCAAAACGCTCCACCCGTTCCACCGCCTGCCGCGTTATATCGTACATGGCACGGATTTGCCGGCTCACCTCATCCATCTTCCGGCCACCATCCGCAGCCAGGGAAGCGGCCCGGCCGGCCGTTCTGGCTACCATCTGGGCGCGCTGGGCAACTTCCTCCACGCTGGCGGAAATCTGCACTGCAGCACTGGCTGTTTCCGTAGCCCCCCTGGAGATCTGATCCGCGGTACTGGAAAGGTGCTCAGCCACCTTCGAAGCCTCTCTGGCCTCTTCCGCTAGTTCGCCGATCAGCTGGGCCAGATTTTTACGCATTTGTTCAAAAGAATTGATCAGCTGGCCAACTTCATCCTGTTTCACCATGCCACCCCGCCTTTAAGATTCCCGGTTGTTAAAAAAGCCGCCTTCCTCTTTCAAGTTACCGCTGGCCACACGCTCAGCCATCCCGGCCAGCGCCTTCAAAGGTGCGGCCAGCACAAAACGGGCCAGCAGGTAATTAATCTCACCAACAACCAGCCCCGCCAGTATACAGGCTGCAAAAAAAGACGGCCGCATGACCATGCCGGAGGGCAGGCCCAGGGCTTCTACAAAGAAAGGAAATACCAGCCCGATAAGCAATCCCATCACGATCATGGAAAGCAACAACACCCGGAAGAGATTGCCCCCGGCGGCCAGACGGCAGAACAATTCACTTTTGGCTTTCATGGCAGGCCCCCTTTTTTAACACTGAACATACACCGGCTTTCTTCACTTTCACAATGCTTTTCCGGCAGGAACAGCCGGAGGTATTCCAGTCTAATTTGCCATGTGTGGAAATTATCCTCCTTGAGGAGTGACATTTTTCTCGTGAGAGAAACAAAAAAGGATTTAAATTTAACGAACTATCACCACGTCATCCGGGTAATTGGTGAGCTTCTCCAGCCCCTGTTCCCCGACCGCAAAGGTGTTTTCAATGCCTACGGCACCCCGGCCCGGAAAAACAAACTTCGGCTCAAGGGCCACCACCATACCCGGCTGCAGTTTATCTTTCACTCCCCGGGCGAGCACGGGCAATTCGTTTAATTCCAGGCCGACGCCGTGCCCGATAAACCGTACCTGGTCGCCGCAGCCCATAAAGTGTTCCTGCAGGCCGGCCGCGGTAGCCATCTCCAGGGCCAGCTCGTACAATTCCCCCCCGGTCACTCCCGGCCGGGCAGCTTCCACCAGAGCGTTCTGGATGCTTAACGCCGTCTCATGAGCGTCAAGCAGGTCTTCAGGCAAGTAATGCAGGGCAAAGACCCGGGTCATGTCCACCTGATAGCCGTTGACCACCCCCACATAATCCACCATAACCGGTTCGCCGGGAGCGATCGAGTGTTTGCCCACCCCAAAAGGAAAGGCCGGCGTGAACCCGGGCCCGCCCAGGGGCCCGTCAAAGTAACTGGGTACCCCGCCGCTGGGTCCGGCCAACAGGCAGCCCCAGAAGAACTCCTGGTTAAATCCCCGCACGCGGACCAGTCCCATATGACCGGCACAGCGGGCCTCTGCCTCCAACCGGGCGGCAAGCTCAAGCTCGCACATCCCCGCCCGGAGCATTTCCGGAATCCTGGCGAAGACACTGTCCATCACAGCAGCAGATTCCTTCAACAGGCCAAGCTCATATGCCGATTTTACAGCCCGCAATTCTCTGATCTGTAAGGAACAGTCCACAATCTGTCCGGGGAAAATTTTTTGGTAACGGCGGAACAGGTTGACAGGCAGCACATCCAGTTCCATGCCCAGTACCCCGGGCATGGCCAGACCACGGGCGGCCAGATGTCCGGGAATTTCGTCCAGCCTGCGCAGGGGCACTACTTCAGCCGGCAGAAGGGCGGGGTCAATGCGCCGCATACTCCGGCGGACCATAAAAAGGGCGGGCCCCCTTGCCGGAACGTACAGGTGGGCGCTCTGGGTGGTGCCGCAAAAATAAACCAGGTCCGCCCCCTGCACGAGCAGGGCACCATCCATACCGCTGTTTCTCAGAACTTCTTGAAAACGTTCCAGCCTGGCCGACAGTTCTGCCAGGGGAGGGTAAGACATTGTAGCCACCTTCCTCGACTTAAATGTTCTAATGAAATACCTGTACCTTTCAGACAAAAGACAATTATAAAAAAATTATCTGAACAGCTCTAGTGGTTTCCGACCACCCGGTTGCAGGTTATACCTTCCCAGATCTCTTCCAGCTCCCGCCGGCTGTCAAATAGAGCCCCGACCACCCGGCCGTCCAGCGCCCCCTCCCGCACCTGGCCAACGATAATGCGTTCGATATCATGCCCGGGCAGGCCTGCCCGGTAAGGCCGGTGTTCCTTCAGGGCTACAAATATATCACTTACCGCCATAATCCGCGCTCCGGGACATAACCTGGATGCCCCCAGCCGGAAGGGATAGCCCTGTCCGTTCAGTTTTTCGTGATGGTAAGCAGCCCACCGGGCCAGGGACAGATGGTCGTCGAAGGGCTTGAGCAGCCAGTAAGTATAATAGCTGTGCTGCTTGATCCGGTTATATTCCCTTTCGGTTAAACGCCCTGGTTTTTCCAAAATATCTTCAGGTACGGTTAACTTCCCCAGGTCGTGCAGCAAGCCCGCCATTTCCATCAGCAGGCACTCCTCCTCACCCATTCCCATGCGCCGGGCCAGGAGACGTGCCACTGCAGCCACACCCCGGGAATGACAGTGAGTAAAAGGACTTTTGGCATCAATCACGCGGGCAAAAAGCCGCGTTACAGGCATCAACTCCACCAGATCGACAATAAAAACCTGCTGCCCCACCAGCCCCAGTAAATTTTCGGTCAGGCAGGGAGCCGCAATGTCCAGCCAGAAGCTCTCCGCCCTTGCAAGGCGCATGAAAATGTCCACCAGATCGGGGTCAAAAACCTTCCCTGAAAGCATTTGAATTTGCCCGGTGATAGCCTCTTTCTGATAGCCGCGGCTACTACCTGATCGGAAAATATTTCCCCCCATTCGTTAAAGTTA
>NZ_JBNATZ010000054.1:0-12512 GCF_049701015.1 Desulfofundulus sp. | reverse complement strand
AAACACAGTGATTCTAGCAAAGTAACAGGGGTATGTCAAGAGCAACCCTCTTTCAATAACTGGAAATAAGAGAGCTCCGCTGTATATCCGTTGCTATTTTACCATATTAAATTATTCAGGACCTGCTATTACTTCTTCTTTGGCCAGGTTCATAAACCTGGTGAATTCCTTCAAGAAAGCAAGTTCCACCAACCCCGTGGGGCCGTTTCTTTGTTTCGCCACGATAATTTCCGCTATGCCACGCTTCTCCGTATCCGGCCGGTAGTATTCATCGCGGTAAATAAACATAACCACATCCGCATCCTGCTCAAGCGACCCACTTTCACGCAAGTCGGACATGATCGGTCTTTTATCCTGCCGCTGTTCCACCGAACGGCTGAGCTGGGCCAGGGCCAGCACCGGTACGTTCAGGTCCTTGGCCACCCCTTTCAGGGAACGGGATATTTCCGCGATCTCCTGCTGACGGTTTTCCGCCCGCCTGCTCCCCTGCATTAACTGCAGGTAATCTACGAGGATGAGACCCAGGCCCTTTTCCGCCTGGAGCCTGCGGGCCTTAGCCCGCAGCTGGCGGGGTGAAAGGATAGCCGTATCGTCTATGTACAGGGGTGCCCTGGCCAGACGGGCCGCCGCCCGGGTAAGGCGGGCCCAGTCCTCCTCGGACAAATAGCCGGTGCGCACCTTCTGCTGGTCCACCATGGCTTCTGCGCAAAGCATCCGCTGCACCAGCTGGGCACGGGACATCTCCAGGCTGAAGACGGCTACCGGCACCTGGTGTTGCAGGGCCACCTGATGGGCGATGGTGAGGCCCAGGCTTGTCTTGCCCATGGCCGGCCGCCCGGCAATAATGATCAGATCTCCGGGCTGAAAACCGCAGAGCAGCCTGTCCAGGTCTGTAAAACCACTGGCAATGCCGCTGACCGTTCCTTTATTGCGGTAACGCTCTTCTATGTACTCGAAAATTTGTTGCAGAATTTCTTTTACGGAAAGAAACAGGCCCGTGGAGCGGCGGGCAGCCAGTTCCAGGATCATCCTTTCGGCCTCGTCCATCAGCCGCTCAACGTCATCACTACCCTCGTAGCCCAGGCCCGCAATCCTTTCGGCCACTTCTATTAACTGGCGCAGGATGGCCTTTTCTTCAACAATGCGGGCATAATATTCCACATTGGCTGCGGTCGGAACTACATTGACCAGGGAAGCCACATAGGTAACCCCGCCAATAAGTTCCAGAAGCTTTTTTTCCTGCAGGTAATTGGTCACAGTAAGCAGGTCGACGGGCTCGCCTGCTTCTTCCAGGGCGAGTATGGCCTCATATATCTTGCGGTGAGCCTCAAGGTAAAAGTCCTCGGGCTTCAGGAGCCGGGCCACCCGGGGTATGGCTTCCCGGTCCAGGAACAGGGCACCAAGTACCGATTGCTCTGCGTCTATGTTTTGTGGCGGTTTTCTTTCACTCATACCGGTTCACCTGTCCGCATACTTGTATCCGCATGGTATGTGAGGAAAGGATACGGTGCTGCCGGGGAAAGTACGGGGATAGTGGGAGCAGCACCGTATCCAGCTGGGCTTTTATTCTAAGTTGCATTTTCCCTTAATAATATTAACCTGTTATCTGACGAAAATATATTTCAGCATCTCCTCCACTGTAGAAACCGGAATGACTTCTATTCCTTTGAGGCCGGACGGGACATCGCTTTTGTTTTCCTCGGGAATAATCACCCGCCGCATTCCGGCCTGGCGGGCCCCATAAATTTTTTCAGGTACGCCACCCACACCCCGGATCCGCCCCTGAATGGACAACTCTCCGGTAATGGCTACATCCTGGGGGACGGGTCTTTCCTGCACGGCACTCAAAATGGCCAGGAAAATAGCCGCACCAGCGGAAGGACCGTCAATGCGCCCTCCCCCGACCACGTTAATGTGTACGTCATAGCTGGCCAGGTCTTCACCAGTAATTTTCCGAATAACGGAAGCAGCGTTAAATACGGAATCCCGGGCCATACTCCCCGCAGCATCGTTAAAGCGGATTGAACCCTGACCCTGGTTGCGAGCCGGGAAAACCACCGCTTCAATCTCCAGTACGGAGCCAACAAATCCTATTACGCCCAGGCCGAAAACCTTGCCCACTTCCATTTCCGGCCGGGCCTTTTGGAGGACATAGGGACTCAAGCGGCTGGCTTGAATTACTTCGTAAACGTCCTGTATGGTGACACCGTCTTCCCCCACTTCCCCCCCACCACGGTAACAGGCGAGCCCGTAAGCGTCGGCCAGAATGCCGATAGCCTTCCGCCCTTCAATTGTGTACTGGCTGATAACCTGGGGCACCTGCTCGTCTATCCTTACCCCCAGTTTTTCTGCGGCCTGTGTGATGATGCGTTCGATATCCTGCGGTGTCAGGGGGTCAAAGTAGACCTCGGCGCAGCGTGAGCGGATGGCCGGATTGATTTCCTCCGGATCCCTGGTGGTAGCCCCTATTAGAATGAAGTCCGCCGGAGCCCCTTCCTCAAAAAGCTTACGCACATACTGTGGCACCGCTGGGTCATGGGGGTCGTAATAGGGAGAATCGAAATATACCCTTTTATCCTCCAGCACTTTGAGCAACCTGGTCTGCAACACGGGATCCATTTCGCCTATTTCATCTATGAAAAGGACACCTCCGTGGGCTTCGGTGACCAGGCCCAGCTTGGGTTCGGGTACACCGCTATCGGCCAGATCCCGCCGTGCACCTTGATAAATGGGGTCGTGCACCGAACCGAGCAGTGGATTTGTTACCTCCCTGGGGTCCCACCGCAGTGCGGTGCCGTTCACTTCCACAAAAGGAGCATCCCTGGTAAATGGAGTGCCCTTGATTTTCTTGGCCGCTTCCAGAGCAAGTCTGGCTGCTGTAGTTTTACCCACTCCGGGCGGACCGTACAATAATATGTGCTGTGGAAATGGAGAAGCCAGTTTGGCAAGCAGTGCCTTCACCGCTCTTTCCTGCCCCACCAGTTCCGAAAAATCTCCAGGGCGAAGCACTTCCATGGCCGAACGGGCCAGTTTCTTTTGCTCCAGTTTCTCCAGAATAGCCAGCTTCTTCAGGGTCTGGGCGTTTTCGGGACCGGTATTTTCCTTGAGAACCTGCATTTTAATTTCTTTCACGTACTCTTCGTGCCGCTGCTGCAGCTTTTCACTGATCTTTTTCTCCAGTTCATCTTCCACTGTTCGCCGGGCCAGGATATCAGCAATTTCCTCTTCGACCTGCTCTAAAATAGCGGGGATTTCTTCCAGGTCGGGCACTCTATCCAGGGTGGGGTCCTCAAACACCAGCTTTTGCAGGGCCAGCACCCTGTCCTCAAGGCAATCGGAACGCATTAAATGCAGGACATTCAGTTTGCCCGCGCGCAAAACCAGTTTATCCGAGCCGTAGATGCCGGCCACCAGGCTATAAAGGGCATTCACCTGGCGGCGAAGCTGTTCCACTCCTTTGAACCTTGTACCGGGTTCTTCCCTGCTGCTGCCTTTGAATTTATGCAAAAAAACTTTCATTACCCCGGTTACTCCTTTCTAACTGCCTTTTACGTCACTCCTGCGGCAACACTGCCACTTTCACCTGTGCCTGTACACTGGGATGAAGTTTGATGACCAGGGTTTGTTCACCCAGCTGTCTGATGGGTTCCTTGAGCAGGATTTTTTTCTTGTCAATGGTTACCCGGTACTGCTGTTCCAGGGCCTCGGCGATATCCTTGCTGCTCACCGCTCCGAAAAGGCGGCCACCCTCGCCGACCCTGGCCTTAATCTGAACCGTTAATCCATCCAGGCGGGCGGCCAGGTCCCTGGCCCGGGCTTCGGCTTCCTGCCGTTTTCTCGCCTCTACGGCTTTTTGTTGAGCAAGCTCCTTCATCTTACCCGGAGTTGCTTCCACCGCGAGGCCGCGAGGTATGAGAAAGTTCCTGGCATATCCGTCACTAACATTCACCACGGAACCTCTGGAGCCGAGATTTTTTACGTCTTCCAGCAGTATGACTTTCATTATTTTCCCTCCCCTTTATCCCCGTGACGGCCTGGGTCCCTGACATTCAGCAGGGAATCAAGCAGGCCCAGAGTCATAAGAATCAGCACCGCAAAGGGCCAGTACAGCAAAACAGCCACGGCCAGCAGGACTTTCACAGAGCGGGAAAGCTGCCACCGGGCAAAATGAAAGCTGGCCACCGATAAACCCAGGATCAGGTACAGAAAAGCTGCGATATACAGAAGGTTTTCCCCGGCAGCAGTGAATACCTTTTTGCCCAGAGCGTCGCCTCCCATGAAAAAAGCCAGCCCCAGGATCACCAGCCAAACCAGGTACCAGGGAAATTGCCACTTCTTGAAAGCAGGCAGGGGTGTAACAACGTAACCCAGACGGCGGAAAATCAAATGCCCCAGGTAATAGGTGATAAAAGTGGTAACCAGTGAACAGACGACCAGGTTGGCGGGCAGCAAAATAGCGGCCTGATGCATCACTTCCTGGAGCAGGTGCCGCAATTCATCTTCTTTGCCCGGCTCGATGAGACCCTGCTGGCGGTACCACTCGATCAAATGTGCCGCACTCTGATGCATCTGTGTTCCGATGTCCAGGGGATTAATTCCGGTCATCCAGAAGCCCAGCACAAGTGTCAACAGTGCCAGGCAGGATGCAACCACTGCTGCCACTGCAACGGCAGTACCGGCCCGCACCTGGTTTTTAAAAAGCAGACCCAGCAGCAGGCCCAGAGGGCCCAGCTGGATGAGCATCATCAGAACAGTAACCGGCCGCCCATACAGCACAAACAGGAGTAACGCCGCCACCACCAGCGCGGCGGCACCAGTTTTAAGATCTTGCCTCCGCACAAGTACGGCCAGCGGCAGTGGCGCAAGGAAATTCACAAAAAACATCAAGGGTGGCACAACAAGACCGGTAAGTGTGATGACCACGGTGAGTGCCGCCAACAAGGCTCCTTCCGCCAGGGCATTATTTGGGAATCGCGAAGACAAGGAATCACCTCTTTTTTTCCACCAGGTGGGCCAGCAGGGCGGATAAATCTCCGTACCACCGTTCCATCTCGTGTCCCTCTTCTATGCCCTGGCGCAACTTGGACTCCAGCTTGAGGTCCATCCGGGTGAAACTAATACCCAGCCGGCGCCCCAGTACATAGCAGGTAATGATAATGCTGCTGAAGGCATCCATAAGCCGTTCTTCATTGCCCCGCAGCATAGCCTTAAACAGGGCAGAGAGGGAAGCCAGCAGATCCGCCTTCAGCCACTCTATTACCTTTATGTTTTTGGCTATACCCGTGTCCTGATGATGGGATCCGAACATCGGCTGACCCCCTTCGCTTCGTCCAGGAGTTAATTCGCGAGGCAGCTCTGCTTTTCCTGCCCCGTGCAAGTATCTTGATCCTGTTATTTGCTGGCCTCGCTGGCAGCGCATTTTAGGGATGGCACGAGCTGGCCATAACCGGGTGCAAATAAATAAGGGGAACCGGCAGTTCCCCTTCGTGATTTACTCAGCTGTGAAAGGTAGCAGGGCTATGTTCCGCGCCCTTTTTATGGCCACTGTCAGCATCCTCTGATGCCGGGCACAGTTTCCGGATATGCGGCGGGGTAAAATCTTGCCCCGCTCGGTAATATATTTTTTCAGCCGGGGTACATCCTTGTAATCAATAATGTCTATTTTATCCACGCAAAAGTTGCAGATGCGCTTTTTGCCCCGGCGTCCCCTATCCCTCTTCGCCAATGGAGTCACCTCTTCAAAATGTAGCTTTTTTTAAGGCTTATCTAAAATGGTATGTCATCCTCATTGAAGTTAATTTCGCTGTATCCACTTTCAGCCAGTGCGAAATCCTGGTTTCCGGTACCAGTTCCTGCGGCCTGGGTATCCCGCGGGCGATCCAGGAACCGCACTTGTTCGGCCACTACTTCGGCCGCCTTGCGCCGCACACCCTGGCTGTCGTCATAGGACCGGATCTGGAGGCGGCCTTCCACAGCCACCAGCCGGCCTTTCCCCAGGTACTGCGTACAAACTTCCGCCTGCTTCTGCCAGACAACGATGTCAATAAAATCAGTTTCCCGCTCCCCCTGCCGGCTGGCAAAAGGGCGGTCCACCGCTATGGTAAATCTGGCCACAGCCACGCCGTTGGGCGTGTAACGAAGTTCGGGCTCCCTGACCAGTCGCCCGATAAGGATGACTTTATTGAGCATCCTTCCACCGCCTCGGTTTTATTCTCTCCCCGGCAGGGCAGGCCGGTTTATAATCCGGTCGGTTGTCGGGAGATTTTCTCTTTTCAGGCTACCTGGCGCACAATAATGTGACGCAGCACGTCTTCCGTAATTTTCAGCACCCGGTCCAGTTCCTGGGCCACTTCGGGAGCAGCCTTAAATTGCATGATCATGTACAGGCCTTCCCGCGTGTGGGCGATTTCGTAGGCCAGGCGGCGCTTGCCCCATTTCTCGAGCCTGGTGACTTCCCCACCGTGGTTTTGCACGAGAGCCTTGAACTTTTCTGCTGCTTCGCCGGCCTTTTCCTCGTCTAGATCCGGGCGCAGAATGAATACACATTCATAGCTGCGCATCGAACACACCTCCTCCCTGTGGACTGCTGGCCCTACCATTCACACGGGTAGAGCAGGGCGGGTGACTAAATTGACTTGAAGATTATAGCATAATAGCGTCCAAATAGCAATAGCGCGGAGTATTTTCATCATTCATCTGTTTCGTTATCATCACTGGCTGTGCGTTCAATTGCTCGCACGCTTTTTTCAAACCTGGGCCGGGGGATCATCACCACCCGGCCGCAGGTCAAACACCTGATGCGAATATCTATGCCCGTACGCATCACTTCCCACCTGTCACCCCCGCAGGGGTGCGGTTTGCGGGTCCTTACCACATCACCAACCTGATACCTGTTCACGTTTCTCGCCCCCGTTCATGCTCATTACAACGCGCCTGGGGTAGGGTATTTCGATACCTTCCCGGTCAAAGGCTTCTTTTATCCGCCGGCGCAGTTCCCGCTCCACATACCATTGCTGCATGGGTTTTGTATAGGCTATAATTCTGATCACCAGTTCCGAGGGACCGAAATTTACCACTCCCAGCACGTGGGGGCCTTCGGCAATGACATCAGCCATATCTCCGGCTGCCTGTTCACAAACATGCTGCAACACCGCTGTAACCCTTTCGAGGTCTTCCTCGTAAGCAACGCCGACTTCCACCAGAGCTCTCATGTTACCCCGGCTGTAATTGGTTACCCTGGTTATCTGACCGTTGGGAAGGATATGAAGTTCCCCGCCGAAATCCCGCAGACGTGTTACCCGCAGGCCCATCTCTTCCACCGTCCCGCTTACCCCTGCTGCGGTAATGTAATCACCTACAGCAAACTGATCTTCCAGTAACAGAAAAAATCCGGTGATTACGTCGCGTACCAGGTTCTGGGCGCCAAATCCCACTGCCAGGCCCACCACGCCAGCCCCGGCCAGTAAGGCTTCCACCCGCACCCCAAACAGGTTCAGGACGGTTACCAGGACAATAAAGTAAATGGTGTAGCGCAAGCCGCTTTTTAATAATGTACAAAGCGTCTGGGTACGCCTGGTTTCAAAAGGACCAATCTTATTCCAGTTGATGAAAAATCTTTCTATGGCCGTATCACCCAGGCGCATAACAACAAAGGCCAGCACGAGCACAAGCAAGATCTTGAGACCGGTGCTGAAGATTTTGCCCCAATCTATGGCCAGCAGGTGTGCGGCTGCCGCCTGCATTACTCCGGTTCCCCAAATTCCTCCCACGGTACGAACCTCCAGCTTTTAGCCCCCGAGGAAGGCCCGGTACCCCCGGTAAGCCATGTAAATGTCAACCTTGTGAGCTACTTCAAAGGGAGAATGCATTCCCAGCAGGGGAACTCCGCAGTCCACAACATCCATGCCGTGCAAAGCCAGCAGGTAGGCTATGGTTCCGCCGCCCCCCTGGTCCACTTTGCCCAGAAGACCGTTCTGCCAGGCCACGCCGTGCCGCTTAAACAGGTGGCGCACCAGTCCCATGAATTCTGCATGGGCATCATTTGCCCCCTTTTTCCCCGCGGCACCGGTATATTTCGTCAAGACCACACCGTGACCCAACCGGGCGGCATTGAGTTTGTCCATGACATCGGGATAGTTGGGGTCCAGGCCGGCATTCACGTCGGCCGAAATTGCCCTGGAGCTGGCAAGGGTCCGCCGCAGAACCAGTTCGCTGTACCGCGGAACAATTCGCGCAGCCAGCTCGGCCACGAAATTGGTAAAAAAGGTCGAGTACATCCCCGTGTTACCCGTACTGCCGATCTCCTCTTTATCCACGAAAAGGGCTACCGCGGTACGGGGCGGATTTGATATATCCGCTATTGCTTTCAATGTGGTATAAACGCTCACCCGGTCATCCTGACCGTACCCCCCCACCAGGCTGCCGTCTACCCCGACATCGCGGGCCGGCCAGGCGGGTACGGCTTCAATTTCGGCACTGATGAAGTCTTCCTCCTGCACTCCGTACTCCCTGTTCAGGTAATCCAGTACGGCCTGTTTGATTTTTTCCCGCACTTCGTTGCTGGTTACCGGCAGACCTCCTGCGAGAATACTCAATGCCTCACCGCTGATCCCTTCAGCCATCTTTTTTTCCATCTGTTCCCTGGCCAGGTGGGGTAAGAGGTCGGCTATGGTAAAAACAGGCTCTGTTTCCCTTTCTCCAATAACCACTTTGAGCACCCGGCCATCTTCCTTGACCACAACCCCGTGCAGGGCCAGCGGAATACCAACCCAGTGATACTTCTTAATGCCCCCGTAATACTGGGTTTTTAACATGGCCAGGTCCGCCTCTTCGTACAGAGGCTGGGGTTTTAAATCCAGCCGGGGGCTGTCCACGTGGGCTCCCACCACGTTTATACCTTTTTCAAGGGGTTCGCTACCAACTATGGCCAGTGCCATGCATTTACCCCGCCAGGTGGCAAACACACGCTCTCCCGGTTGCAGGGCGTCTTTTTGCTCCAGTGGAACAAACCCCCTGTCTTGAGCAGTCTTGACAGCCAGCTCTATTGTTTCCCGCTCCGTTTTGGCTGCAGAGATAAACTGGCGGTACTCACCGGCCAAACCCATGACCTCTTCTTTTTCCGAGTCGTTCAACCTGGTCCAAACTGGTGTGGTGCCGGATTGATTCTTCACATCCTGCGTCATAATTCTCGCCTCCCATAATTACAATCAATGGTATTATCTCCCCACTTCGCACAACTTAGCATTGTTACTTTTCGTTTCAGGCAACAAGTGCGGGCACCAGATGCTGCACTGACTTAACAACAGGCTGGAGCACTCTGACCAAACGGGAGGATTCTAAAGCCCGGGCGAGCCACGGCAGGGGTTCACCGGGCAACCATAAATTTGCTCCATGTTTTAGCGACAGGATCAAGGCTATCAAGATGGCTGCCGCCACCAGCCCGCGTGCCACGCCCAGGACCAGGCCGCCCGCACGGTCCACGGGTCCGAGAAAACCCAATCTTGCGACCCGCCCCACCAGCTCTCCAACCCACCCAACCAGGAGAGCAGTAATCAGAAGAATTGCTGAAAAAGATATTAAGTCCAGCAGATTTTGCACCAGGCGCTGGAAAAGATACTGCTCCAGGCCGGATACAGGTCGGGTGGCCGGGCCGTTGGCAGGTGCAGCAAGCCAGGACTTGAGCCACTGTTCCAGGGGCCATTGCCGCTTGAGGCATGTAGCGAGGGGAGCTTGAAATTCTCTGGCCAGGAACAGTCCTAAAATCAGACCGCACAGCCGTGCCAGGCCGCTTACCAGTCCGGTCTTCAGACCCTGCCAGGTTGACCACCCAATCATCCAGACCAGGAGTAAATCCAGCCAGTTCAAAGCCGGAGCACCCTTTCTTTTTCATCATTTAAGGTATTTAATACCTTTTTCTAGCATGAGCTGCCAGATTCCTGCTTTTATTGTCCAAATGACTACCGGTCCGGCCTGATAATCGGGCCCGGCTACCAGGCACCGACGCAGCTTCATGCTTCAGTCCTTGAGCATTCTTTTTAGCTTGAGTGGTGTAATTAGCAGGCCCGCCACAATCAAAAGGCCGGCATAACCGAAAAGCGGGTAAAGTATTTGTACCAACCGGTTAAAATCCAACCTGGCCAGGGGGAGGGCCAGCACAATGGTGGTCAGTCCCACCAACCTGTAAGGCCACCCCCCACCTGGAGCCAGGCGACTGGCAAAGCCATGTGCGTCCGCTATGGCAGTTGTTATGATGGCCATCCAGATCAAAATTCCAAGTCCGTGCCGCCATCCTTCGCCCAGGCCACCTGCAATGCACAGGAGCGGTACCTGGTAATGTGTTATCCGGGGGTAAAAGAACAGGCCCGCCAGGGTAACCAGGATTGCTGTGGCACCCAGGGCAATCCCACCCGTCAAACCACCCAGGATCCCGGGTTTTTGGTCCACACTGCGCCCCAGGGAAGACATAACGGCCACCGGCACCACCATGTTATAGGAGACATACAGAATGCTGGACCAGAGCCAGTGCCTGGCCGAACCGCTCATTGTCCCTCCCAGATCCCCGGGCGCCGGCCAACCGCCGTTGTGAATTACGGCCAGGAGACAAACGAGTGCTATAATACAAACTTTCACTGGCACAAGGACCATGTTGGCCAGAAGAACTCCTTCCAGCCCGCCCAGGATGACCAGGGCCGTTATCACGGCGGCCAGCAGTGCGCCCAATTCCGTCGGAAGCCCGAATTGCTCGTTAAAAAGCGCACCACTGCCGGCCAGCATTACTGTCAATCCTCCGGGTAACATGGCCAGGTTCAACCAGTCCACCAGCCGGGCCAGCTTGCGCCCGGTCAATAATGGTAGCAGTTCGGCATAACTGCTACATCCAAGTGCGGTCGTGAAACTCATCAGTAAAAAACCCAGCAAGGCAAATAACATCGTGGCGATTACCACGCCCCAGAGTCCCTGTTCGCCATAAACAATAAAGAACTGGAGGATTTCCTGGCCCGAAGCAAATCCCGCTCCAATTACCGTGCCTGCATAAAGTGCGCTCACCTGAAACCATTGGCGCCAGCCCCTACCCGGCAAGTCCAACACCCCCCTTTCATTTCTATGCAGGGGGCGCGCCGGTTTGACTAAAATTAAACTTTCCAGGAATAATACCCGGCCCTGCGGGAAATAAATATACTAGTTATTGGCAAATCAGGGGGAATCCAAGATGATCGATAAAGCTCAAGACCTGCAGGATTTTATGGCTGGCGGAAAAGCCAAATTTCATATAGATGATCCTCTGGCGGCGAAAAAATTTGGTTATGATCTTTTTACACGCCTTGAGCGGCGCGGAGGGTTAGCCGGCCAGCCACTTGTTTTGCTATGTATTGGCACAGACCGCTCTACAGGAGATTGCCTGGGCCCGCTGGTGGGCACAAAGCTCGCCTCCTGCAGCCAGGACCTTTTTGCAGTCTACGGCACACTGGACCAGCCGGTTCATGCCAGCAACCTCCATGAAAGGCTGGGTGAAATCTACAGAGTACATCAGAATCCCCTGGTGATTGCCGTGGATGCTTCTCTGGGAAGTGCGGACAGCGTCGGTTTTGTTACCATAGGTGACGGTGCCCTGCACCCGGGTGCTGGTGTAAATAAAAAACTCCCCCCTGTTGGTGAGATTCATATCACCGGCATTGTCAACGTGGGCGGATTCATGGAATATCTGGTCCTGCAGAATACCCGGCTCAACCTTGTCATGCGCATGGCAGACGTTATTGCTCATGGGATACTACAGGCGGCAGCACTTTGTGCAAGGAGAGAAACCCGGGAGCTTTAACCCGGGTTTCTCTTTCAACATTTTTCGATTATCCCAGTTCCTTGATCCGGGATAAAACCTGTTCAGGTGTCTTCCCGGCCGCATCTATCACAGGTACTTTTGTCGTAATGTCCTGCATGTTCATAGTGTTGTTGTCCAGACCGGTAAGCACTATGGCCAGGACATTCTCCTCGCTGCCGGGATCTACCACGGTGTAGCCCTGTTCCTTCAGTAGATTTCTCACCCCCGTCAAGTTTTCCTCTACCGCTACTTTTTTGGCCATGATAAAGCACCTCCCGTTCCCTGTTAGTATGGCCGGGAGGTGCCTTTTTAAATCGCACCGGTTTTCTACCTGTACAGGTGGGGTGGTGGCATGCGGGATATTTTTGACCTCACAGAGCTGTCTTTTCTTTTAATAGCCGGATCACTTCCTCATCAGCAACCTGGTTGAAATCCCGGTAAAATTGCCCCACGGCGTAAAAATCGTCGGGAACTTCCAGTACAACCAGCTTATCCGCTTCATCTTCCAGCTGTCTCATGGTCTCCCGGGGTGCCACCGGAACAGCGAGCACGAGTTCTTCAGGTTCAAATTTATGTCGGACCCAGCGCAGGGCGGCCAGCACCGTGTATCCAGTGGCAATGCCGTCATCAACGACAATAATACACCTCCCGCTGTAATCCGGGTACTCGTCTGAGCCACGGTAAAGGATCATGCGCC
>NZ_JBNATZ010000053.1:0-12854 GCF_049701015.1 Desulfofundulus sp. | reverse complement strand
CCAATATCGGCCTGCCGGTACCGCCGGGTATCACCATAAATTGTGGAGCTGGGTTTGACCCAGGTGCCCGAGGGCAGGCGGGTGTTCAGCCGTATGACGGTACTGGAAAACCTGGAGATGGGGGCATACGTGGTGCGCAGCCGCTCCGAGCTGAAGGCCGGGTTGGAGCGGGTTTTCGAGCGCTTCCCTCGCCTGGCCGAGCGCAAAAACCAGCTGGCGGGTACCTTGAGCGGTGGCGAACAGCAGATGCTGGCTATGGGTCGGGCTTTGATGTCCCGGCCGGAGATCTTGTTGCTGGATGAACCTTCGATGGGCCTGGCACCGCTTCTGGTGCGGGAAGTGTTCGCAATTATCAAGGAGATTAACAGGGCGGGTACGACCATTCTACTGGTGGAGCAGAATGCTCACATGGCCCTCTCCATTGCGCACAGGGCCTATGTGCTGCAGACGGGGGAAATCACCCTGGAGGGTCCGGCAGCGGAGCTGATGCAGAAACCGGAGGTTAAGAGGGCCTATCTGGGTGAATGACGGGGAGAATGGCTTATGTATCTGGAAAAAAGGCTTTTGGTGCGGGATTTTTTGAGCGAACCGGTTCCGGAAGGCGATCTGGGTGAGTTTGCCATCCACGGGGAAGAAATCCTGGACCAGCATATTTTAAGTGTGGTTCCGATTTTGCGGGAGAAAAACATAGCCGTTGTGGATGCCGGCGGCACGGTTGTGGGCCTGCTGACTTTAGAACGGGTGGCCGAACGACTGGTGGATTATCTACGGGAGACGGAGGCGGCTCTAACCGCCGTGCTCGGAGTGACCGATGACGTTATCTGCATGATTGACAGCCAGGAAAACGTTACCGGCTGGAATCGTAAGGCTGAGTTGCTTTACGGCATCAAATGCCAGGACATTCTGGGTCGTTCCATCCACGAATTTTTTACCAACCTTGTCGTTACCAGGGTGTGCCGGGAGGACTGTGAGGTATACGCGGAGTACCACCAGCCCTGTCAGGATACCCATGTCCTGATTAATTCCGTGCCTATCAGGCGGGATGGGCGGGTTATAGGTGGTGTGTCGGCCGAGAAGGACGTCACGGAGGTGATCCAGCTCAACCGTGCCCTGTCCCGGGCGAGTTACCAGGTTAAGTGCCTGAAAGAAGCCATCCAGAAGAACGAGATCAAGCGGGTGGACCCCTTCGCCAAGCTTTACGGACATCACCCCCGCATGAAGGCCATAGTGGATGTAGCCCGGCGCGCTGCTCCTACTGATGCCACCGTGCTGATCCGGGGAGAGAGCGGTACGGGGAAGGAGGTCCTGGCCCGGGCCATACACGAGGCCAGCGACCGGGCTGGTAAACCCTTCGTGGTGGTCAATTGCGGTGCCATACCGTCAGAGCTGTTCGAGAGCGAAATATTCGGCTATGAACAGGGTGCCTTTACCGGGGCCGGGCCCCGTGGTAAACCCGGTCTGCTGGAAATGGCCAACGAGGGTACGGTTTTTCTGGATGAAATAGGGGAGTTGCCCCCCAACCTGCAGGTCAAGCTTTTGCGCGTTTTGCAGGAAAGGGTATTCTACCGCGTGGGCGGGTCCCGGCCTGTTAGCGTAAATATCCGCATCATTGCTGCCACCAACCGTCAGCTGGAGGAGATGGTTTCCGGCGGTGAATTCAGGGAGGATCTGTATTACCGTTTGAATGTAATCAGTGTGGAGATGCCTCCCCTGAGGGAAAGGCGCTCGGATATTCCCGAACTGCTCTACCGCTTTTTGCAGGAATACTGCCAGCTCTACGGTAAAGAAATCACCAAAGTGGAACCCGGAGTGGTGGCGGCGCTGCTTTCTTATTCCTGGCCCGGCAACGTCAGGGAATTAAAGAATACCGTGGAGAGAATGGTGGTCCTTGCAGAAAACGAGGTGATCACGGAAAAAGATCTCCCCAAGTACCTGCAGGAACACGCCCTGGGTTTTGCTTCCGTCCGGGAGTCGCCCCCGGATTTGACTGTGGCTGCGAAAGAAACCGAAAAAGAAATCATTCTCAAAGCGTTGAAAGAGGCGGGGGGAAACCGCACAGTTACCGCCCGCCTTCTGGGTGTACCCCGCAGTACTTTATATTACAAAATGAATCGTCTCGGTATCCTGAATACCAAAAAGCCTCTGCGCAAGAATTAATGTTCCCTGGTGAGAGTTGCTTCCCGGGACGTGGGGGGCATGAGGTTATACTTGGCAATTTTGCGGTAGATGGTCGCCCGGCTTATACCCAGTGCCCGGGCGGCTTTTGTTTTCCCCTGCTCATTCCAGCCGAAATGCTCCAGGGCGCTGATGATGGCCTCCTTTTCCATCTGCTCCAGGGTAACCCAGCGGTTTTCGCGGCCCGGGATTTCCGGCATGCGGTGGCCGCCGTCCTGAACTGACCGGGGCAGGCTGCCGATATCAATAAGGTCTCCTTCTTCCAGGTTTACGGCATACTCTACGGCGTTAATGAGTTCCCGCACATTCCCCGGCCAGCTATAAGCGAGGCAGGCCCGTTCTGCCCGGGGGGTATAACCCCGTATATTCTTGCCCAGGAGATTGTTGTAATGTTCCCGGTAGTGTTCCAGGAGCAGCTTGATATCTTCCGGCCTCTCCCGTAAAGGGGGTATGTTCAGGGGAATGACGCTCAGGCGGTAATAAAGGTCCTCCCGGAAATGTCCCTTGGCAATCATTTCCTCCAGATTGCTGTTGGTGGCGGCTATGATGCGTATATCAACCGGGATCAGGCGGTTGCCGCCGATACGCTCCACCTGGCGTTCCTGCAGCACTCGTAGAAGTTTCGCCTGCAGGTACAGGGACATATTCCCAATTTCGTCCAGGAAGATGGTTCCATGGTTTGCCAGCTCGAACTTACCCGGTTTGCCTCCTTTACGGGCACCGGTGAAAGCTCCCTCCTCGTAGCCGAACAGTTCACTTTCCAGCAGGGTTTCAGGGATGGCTCCGCAGTTGATGGCCACAAAGGGCTTGTTTTTCCGTGGGCTGGCTGCGTGAATGGCCCGGGCGAAAATTTCCTTGCCCGTACCGCTCTCCCCGGTAATAAGGACGGTGGAATGGCTGCCGGCTATTTTCGCCGCACGGGCTTTCAGTTCCTTGATAGCCCGGCTTTTTCCGATAATGTCATCGAAGGTGAAAACCTTCTGGGCACTCATAATTTCATAGGCCAGTTTTTGCGTCTCCTTGAAGTCCCGGGCGGAAGCCACAACTCCCACGGGCCGGCCGTCGCTGCCCATGATGGGACGGGCGGTAACCAAAAGGTGCAGACGCCGTCCCCTGGCCTGGACAAAACACTCCCGGGAAGTGAAGCCTCCCGGCTCCCGCAGGGCCTTGAGCAGGGGCAGGCCGGTCAGGTGCTCTTCCAGGTGGTGCTGCAGAATTTCGTTTCTGGGGATATTAAACATTCGTTCGGCAGAGAGGTTGAAGTGGGTTACCACTCCGTTGCTGTTGATAGCGATGACCCCTTCATCCACTGCATCCATGACCGCGTTGACCTGGCTGGCCATGATCATTTTTTCGGTTATGGCCTCGGTTTCCTGGACCTTGGCTGCGATCAGGTCGGCCATACGCCCGATAAATTCCATCAGGGACTCGGTGCGGGAGCAAAGAGTGATCTTTTGCTCTTCGCTGAAGGCAATCAGGCTGATGGTGCCGATGACGTTCTGTCCTGCCATGATGGGGTAAACGATGGAAGCCTTGTAGAAACAGCTCCCCGTAAGTGGGCAGGACATACAAATGGGGTGGTAGCCCGCCTCCTTGATGAAAATGGGCTGGTTGGTCTTGAGTACGTGTTTGTTCACCAGCCCCCGGAGGAGGCGGGAACCCACGTCGTTGCGCACTTTGCCGGTGCCTGCCACCCGCACCAGGTCGAGGTCGATCACCTCGACCTCGACCCCCAGGGCCGCGGCGATAGCTTCGGCAGCCCGCTGGCAATCCACTTTTACCTGATCCAGTCTGGACAATGGACCTCACATCCGTTTAAAAACGTTCCGAAATGGATTTGACTTGCATGAACAATTTCAGATAGTCCCGCCCACCGGCTTTGGAGTTGGTGCCGGACATTTTAAATCCGCCAAAGGGCTGAACTCCCACCAGGGCACCGGTGCACTTGCGGTTGAAATACAGGTTGCCTACATGGAATTCCCGGCGGGCCTTTTCCAGGTGGGTGCGGTTGCGGGAATAAACGCCCCCGGTCAGGCCGTATTCCGTATCATTCGCAATGGAAATGGCTTCATCGAAGGTTTTGGCCTGCATGACTGCCAGCACGGGTCCAAAAATTTCCTCCTGGGCGATACGAGCCCGGGGTGGTACGTCAACAAAAACTGTGGGCCAGATAAAGTAGCCCCTGCTGTTGTCTCCCTGGCCGCCGACGAGCAAACGTCCTTCCTCCCGGCCAATCTGAATGTACCTCATAATTTTATCATATGAAGAGGCATCAATGACCGGCCCAACGTCCGTACCATATTCTTCGGCTGGTCCCGTCTTGAGTTGAGAGACCCTTTCGGCGAGTTTATCCAGTACCGGCCGGTAGGCGTCACCCACAACGATAAGCCGGGAGCAGGCGGAGCATTTCTGCCCGGAAAAGCCATAGGCCGAAGTGATCACGCCGGCTACAGCTTCATCCAGGTCACAGTCCTCATCAACGATAATGGCATCCTTGCCGCCCATTTCCGCTGCCACCCGTTTGATCCATTTCTGTCCGGGCGCTATCCGGGCAGCCAGATTGTTAATGTGCAGCCCCACATCCCTGGAACCGGTGAAATTAATGAAGTGCACAAGGGGATGACCTACCAGGAAATCACCAATTTCGCCGCCGCTGCCGGGCAGGAAGTTGATGACCCCGGCGGGCAGGCCGGCTTCCTGCATGATCTCCATGAACATGTACGCGATTACCGGCGTATTGCTGGCCGGTTTTAAAACTACCGTATTACCGGCCACTACCGGCCCTGCGGTCGTACCGGTGAGGATGGCCAGGGGGAAGTTCCACGGGGGTATGATTACCCCTACACCCAGGGGAAGGTATTCAAGAGTATTCTCTTCACCGGGGTAGGGAGTGACCGGTTGAGGTTGAGCCAGGCGTATCATTTCCCGTCCGTAAAATTCCAGGAAATCAATAGCTTCGGCGGTATCGGCGTCGGCTTCGGCCCAGTTTTTCCCCGCTTCAAGCACCATCCAGGCCGAGAGCTCGTGTTTTCTCTTGCGCATGATCGCCGCAGCCTTAAAGAGATAGCGTGCCCTTGCCTCGGGGGGGACCCGGCGCCAGCTCAGGAAAGTTTCTGCTGCTGTTTCCACCGCCCGCTGGGCCAGTTCCTTATCGGCCCGGGAAACGTAACCGATCACCTCACTGTGGCAGGAAGGGTTGTAAGATACGATTTTTTCTCCGGTGTAGATCTTTTCTCCCCCGATAATCAAGGGATATTCCCTGCCCAGGCAGCCTCTTACGTTCTGCAGGGCATCCTTCATTTTCTTCTGGTTTTCTTCCCGGGTGAAATCTGTTAAGGGTTCGTTTGTAAAAGTCGTCAGCATTATTTATCACTCCTGGATGCAAAGTTGCATTCTCCTCGGGAACAAGGTCCTGTTTTTTTACTGTACAACTATCCGGTAACCTAGACAACCGATGGTTCCACAAACAACTTTCCGGTCTGGAAGCGGGACAGGCTGAACATATCTACGGGCAGGGTGGTGGGCAGTCCTAAAATAATTTCCGCCATCAGCTGGCCGGTCATGGGAGCAATCATGAAGCCGTGACCGGAAAACCCTGCCGCGACATAAAACCCCGGCACTTCGGGTACCTCGTCAAGCACCGGTTGCCGGTCGGGGCTCATGTCGTACACCCCGGCCCACTGCCGGACCACACGTACGTTTTTCAAGACCGGCAGGAGCCAGACCGCTTTTTGGGCCATCTGGGTGAGAAACTGCCAGCTGGACCGGATATTGTATTCCTTGGGTTCGTTGGGGTCCCCCAGACCCATGATAAAGCTGCCGTGGGGCGTTTGCTGGCAGTACAGGTTGTGATAGAAACTCATCACCATGGGTCCCAGGACCTGTTCCACCGGTTCGGTCACCAGGATCTGGTGTCGTTCCGGTACCACGGGCAGTTCCACCCCCACCATGCGGCCGATCTCCGCTGCGTGGCCGCCTGCGGCGTTGACCACTACCGGGGCCTGGAAATTACCCCGGTTGGTGATGACCGTTTTCAGGGAGCCTTCAATTTTTATGTCCCGAACTTCCGTATAAGTATGGATCTTTACCCCCAGTCGCCTGGCGGCCCGGGCATAGGCGTCGGTGACTTTAAATGGGTTGGCGTGGCCGTCTCTGGCACAGAAGGTGGCTCCCAGAAGGCCTTCGGTGTTTAAAAAGGGGACGATCTCCCGGGCCTCCTGAGGTGTTACCCAGCGGGCGTCAATACCCAGGCTCTTCTGAAGGGCCAGGTTTTTCTTGAATTGCTCCACCATTTTGGGGGTATAGGCCAGGAGCAGGTACCCTCCCTGTTTGATCTCCACGCCTCCGGGGTATTCCAGTTCTTCGGCCAGGTGTTCCAGCCTGGCAATGGAGTATTTGGTCAACAGGCAGTTGGTTTTGGTACCCCACTGGTGGCGGAAACCGGCTCCGCAGCGTCCCGTTGCGCCGGAGGTGAGGTAAGCCCGTTCCAGCACAGCCACATCACGCATGCCCCTGGCAGCCAGGTGATAGGCGATGGAACAGCCGGTGACGCCCCCACCAATGATGATCACTTCATGCCTGTTCATTCTTGACACCTCCCCGGGCCAGGGTGCCCAGTTTCAAGGGGACTACCGGCGGCCGGAAAGTGGGGAGCTCCAGGCTGGCCGGGTCCTGTCCGGTAAGGCGTGCGATTTCTCCTGCAATAAGGGACCGGCAGTTGCGGCCCTGGCAGGGGCCCATACCGCAACGTTTCAGCCGCTTGATCTCGTCGAGAGTGCGGGCACCCCCCGCAATGGCCTCCCGGATTTCCTCCAGAGTTACGTCTTCACAGCGGCAGACGATGGTTTTATCTTCCATGTCTTTCACTCCTGGAACGTTTAATAACATCCGTTTTTAAACGGCGCCCGTTTCCTTTTTGGTTTTACGTCAGTATTTTATGAAAAAGTGCCGTACTTCCATGGCCAGCTCTTTGGGTACGGCCAGCCATACGACCGCGGTCTTATCCATTTTTTCCGTAGCCACCACTTTAACCACCCGTGCCCGGCACACTGTTTCCCCGGCCCGGTTTACGCCGGCTACTTCCTGGCCTTCCGCTGGGAGGGGGAGAAACTCGTAGGGCAGCTTGATCAGGGCTTCTTTTTCGGTGTAAGTAAGATCTACGACGAAAAGGGCCAGCCCGGGACAGCGGGTAATGCACTGACCACATCCGTTGCATTTTTCGTAATCCACCTGCGGTATTTCGTTGATATCCTTGAAAGGTCCGATGGCCTGGCGGGGACAGGCGTGGCTACAGGGGTCGCACGGAATGGGCTGGAAGCATTCCGCTATGACCACCGGCCCTCTGGCGAGCCGCTCCGGCGGAGGTATCTTGGCCGCCAGGTCTTCCGGTGCAGGTATGCCATCCACAGCCAGCATAAGCTTCACCTCCCAAACTCTAAACAAGCACCCTGGCCAGCCCGGTACGAATTTTTTCGCCCACAGGGCCGGAACGCAGGCTGTCCAGCTGGTGTTGCAACTCCCGGTGGCGGTCATCGTAACCGGCATGGCCGTACCCCAAACTGTAAGCAGCATGCAGACCGGCCAGGGCGCCTTCCATCATGGCTGCCGAGGCCTCCTCCACTCCTGCCGCATCGCCGGCCACGTAAACTCCCGGTACGGTGGTCTGGAGGTTGGCATCGCGCAGAGGTACATGCCCGCCAAGCTGAGGTACGAAAGCCAGGCGGCAGCCGGCCTGGGCCAACAGCTCAATCAGGGGGGATAGGCCTACCGAAAGACAAATGGTATCTACAGCGAAGTCCTTTTCCGTTCCAGGGACGGGTTTTCCCTGTTCATCCAGTTGCCAGATGACGGCGCCTTCCACTTCCCGCTTGCCGTAAGCACGCTTGATGGTATGGCTGGTGTAGATGGGGACTCCCGCCCGCCGCACCTTGGCCGCATGGACCCAGTAGGCGCCGATCCTCGGGGCGGCTTCCACAATGGCGGCTACCTCCATGCCTGCCTGCAGCAACTGGTAGGTGACAATAACACCGATATTGCCGGCGCCGACCATCAGAACCCGCTTTCCAGGTAAAATACCGTAAACATTGACCAGTGTCTGTACCGCACCGGCACCATAGATGCCCGGCAGGTCGTTGTTGGGAAAGGCCAGGCTTTTTTCCGATGCTCCCGTGGCCACAATTACCCGGGAAGGCTTCAGGTAGAAGATCCTTCCTTCCTGTTCCACGCCCAGCACGCCGTCTTCGTAGAAACCAAAAACGGTGGCGCCGGTCAGGGCTTCAATTCGAGGGTGGGATGTAACCCGGTCGGTCAGTTCGGCAGCGATATTGATTCCCCGTTCAGAGGCTCTGTGACTGCGGGAGCCGAAAAAGCGGTGCGTCTGTTTGATCAACTGGCCGCCCAGCCGATCCTGGCGGTCCAGAAGGACCACACGGGCACCCGCATTTGCTGCTTCCAGGGCCGCACAAAGTCCGGCGGGACCGCCGCCGATGACCGCAATCTCTACAAAACTAATTTCCTGCTGCATAAATAACTCCCTTTCCTTTCTGGCTTTCCACCACCATTCCCGGGCGCAGCTTTTCCACACAAATGCGCACGTTGGGTTCTCCGTTTACAGTCATGAGGCAGGAGGAACAGTTGCCGATGGCACAGAAAAGGCCCCGGGGACGGTGAAGAACCGGGCTTTCCCGCATAACCCGGATACCGGCAGCGTGCAGGGCCGCGGCGATGGTTTCTCCTTCATAGCCTTCATACTCTTTGCCGTCAAAGGTAAACTTGATTTTTTTACCTCGCCTGAATTCCAGGACCGGGTGCTGCTCTATGCGCATGGCCATACCTCCGTTTCAGTTTGCGATAATTGTATGGCAATTTGCGAGGTTTAACCTGCCATACTTGCAGTCACTGCAAAAAGAATGCCAGAGAAAAGACTGTTCTGCCACTTAATTCTTGCTTGATCCGGGAGCCGGATGTACAACAAACTGGACTGTATGTTTAGACAGTTGGACAGTATTTAAGGCGGGCAGTATAATTGTCCTGTCACTCTTAATGAATGCCGGGAGGAAAGTGTCGTTTTGTCGAGAATACTACCTTAAGCCGGTTTTAAACTCCGAAGGGATGTGCTTATTCTGTGGAAGATCGTTATCACAGGGAGATAAACTACCTGCGCGTTTCGGTCACCGACCGCTGCAATTTACGCTGCCGTTACTGCATGCCTCCCCACGGAGTGTCTGTCGTACCCAGGGAGGAAATCCTCACCCTGGAGGAAATTGTCCGGGTGGTCCGGGCATCGACAAGGGTGGGGGTTAAAAAGTTGCGCCTGACCGGAGGGGAGCCTCTGGTTCGCCGCGGGATAACCGAACTGGTAGAGGCGCTGGCCGCCATACCGGAAATCGACGACCTGGCCCTGACCACCAACGGCATCCTGCTGGCTGCCCGGGCTGAGCAGTTAAAGGCTGCCGGACTGCGCCGGGTGAACGTCAGCCTGGATACCTTAAAACCCGAGCGTTACAGTTACATTACCCGGGGAGGGCGGCTGGAAGCGGTATGGCGGGGCATTGAGAAGTCCCTGGAGCTCGGTTTGCATCCCGTTAAGCTGAATGTGGTGGTTATGCGCGGTTTCAATGATGATGAAATTTGCGATCTGGCCCGCCTTTCCTTAGACCGGCCGCTGCATGTGCGTTTCATTGAATTGATGCCCTTTGGAACGGCTGCCGGTGTTTCCAGGGAAGGTTATATTCCGGCGGCCGAGATCAGAGAGCGGATTGAGCAGCAGTTCGGCCAGTTGCAGGAGGTGCGCAAGCTTACGGGCAGCGGGCCGGCACGTTACTACCACCTGGCGGGGGCGGTGGGAACCATCGGCTTTATCAGTGCGGTGAGCGACCATTTCTGCGGGCGGTGCAACCGCCTGCGCCTGACTGCCGTAGGTGCTTTGAGGCCCTGTCTTTTCCATGAATACGAGATCGACCTTAAAGGGATTTTACGCCGGGGTGCCACACTGGAGGAACTGGCTGAACTTGTGGCCCGGGCCGTTCAGGAAAAGCCCGGGCGGCACCATATCAACCGGGGGCAGCCGGGTACCGGCAAAAACATGTCTCAAATAGGAGGATAGGAGCAGATGGAAGGTACACCCTTAAATCACTTTGATTCCCGGGGCAGGGCTCACATGGTGGATATAAGCGGGAAAGGGGAGACCTTGAGGGAGGCGGTTGCCCGCGGCGAAGTACTCATGAGTCCCGGAACCCTGGACATCATTGCCGGTGGTACCGCGGCGAAGGGGGATGTGCTGGGGGTGGCCCGGCTGGCGGGGATCATGGCTGCCAAGAAGACGCAGGAACTCATTCCCCTGGCCCACCCCATTCCTTTAACCAGCGTGCAGGTGGATTTTCGTCTGCAGCCCCCTGACAGGGTGGAAATCCAGGCCCGGGTGCGGACCACCGGCAGGACAGGGGTGGAAATGGAGGCTCTCACTGCCACAAGTGTGGCTGCCCTGACCATCTATGACATGTGCAAGGCGGTGGACCGGGCCATGGTAATCAAAAATATCCGGCTTGTCAGCAAAAGTGGCGGCCAAAGTGGTGAATTCAGGCGGGAGGGAGAAAAAGAATGGGATTGATAGTAGCAGTATGTGCGAGCCCGGAAAAGGGTATGCGCAAAAAGAACATCGGTGCCGGTATGCTGGTAGCCAATCATGGCCTGGAGGGAGATGCCCATGCTGGTCCCTGGCACCGTCAGGTGAGCCTCCTGGCCATGGAAAGCATTCAAAAAATGCGTGCACTGGGTCTGGATGTTAATCCCGGTGACTTTGCTGAGAACATTACCACCGAGGGTATAGAGCTCACCGGCCTCCCCGTGGGCACCCGTCTGGCCATCGGCCCGGAAGCCGTCGGGGAAGTTACCCAGATCGGCAAGGCATGTCATTCCGCCTGTGAGATCCGCCGGCTGGCCGGCGACTGCATTATGCCCCGGGAGGGTATTTTTGTACGCATTCTCACGGGGGGACCGGTGAAGGTTGGAGACCGGATCGAAGTTCTCGGAGCGGGGAACAGTTTCGGAGGATGAAGCACATGTCCGGTTCGCCTGGAATTTGCATCGTTGGAACTTCCAACGCAGGGAAAACCACTTTTCTGGAGAAGTTGATCGCGGAATTTGAGCGGCGCGGCTACCGCGTGGGAACTATCAAGCACCACCACGGTGATTTTGAAATAGATAAGCCTGGCAAGGATACCTGGCGCCATGCCCGGGCCGGTGCGCGGGCGGTATGCATTTCAGCTCCCCGTAAAATTGCTGTCGTCCGCCGGGTGGAAGAAGAGTTGTCCCTCGAACAGATCCTCCCCTTGCTTGGCCCGGTGGATATTGTCCTGGCGGAAGGCTATAAAAAGGCTGACTGGCCCCAGATCGAAGTCTGCCCGCCCGGGAGAACCGCCTCCCTGGTAGGGAGAAAGGACAGGCTTATGGCACTGGTGGGCGATGGAATCAGCCATTCCGATCTTCCGTGTTTTGGTACTCACGAAACAGGTGCAGTTGCGGACCTGATTGTTGATTTTTGGGGGCTGAAATAATCTTTTTTAGGGATGCAGTCAGGGGGAGTGAGCTTGAAATATTACCTTGATTTAATTAACGACCTGGAGAATGGGAAGATTGCTCCGGTCTACCTCTTCCATGGGGAAGAGGCATTTCTTCAGGAAAAGGCCGTCCAGAGATTCCGGGAGAAACTTCTCACGTCCCCCGCAGGGGAATTCAACTTTGACGTTCTGGACGGGGAGGAGGTCACCGAAGGTGATATTGTAATGCGAGCGCAAGCCCCCCCTTTTATGGCCCGCTGGCGTCTGGTTGTTGTTCGCCATGCCCCATTTTTTGCCTCTAATTCAGGGGGTTCCGGCCAAAAACGGGCCAGCGTTTCCGCACGTGACTCGGAGGCTCCTCTGCTGGCCTATGTACGTCAGCCTGCTCTTACTACCTGCCTGATCTTTACCACCACCCGTCCCGTGGACCGGCGAAGCCGCCTTTTCAAGGCCCTAAAAGAAAGAGGACGGGTGGTGGAATTTACCTTCCTTCAGACCCGGGACCTGGTCCGGTGGTTGGAAAAACAGGCGCGCCTGGCACGGAAGTCCATCACCCCGGCTGTAGCCGGGTTGCTGGTCCGTCGGGTGGGTCCCAGCCTGTTTGTTTTGAACCAGGAGATGGCCAAGTTGATTTCTTATACCGGTTCCAGGGAGACTATCCTGGAGGAAGACATCAACCGTCTCACCGTGCCGGTTCTGGAGGAGAATATTTTTCAGGTGGTCGATGCCATCGGGGAAAGGCGGATCGGGGCGGCGCTGGAGGGTATCCGGGAGTTGATGCGGCAGGGGCAGGCGGGGCCGGCCATTCTGGCCATGGTGGCCCGGCAGTTTCGCCTGATGCTGCAGGTCCTGGAACTGACCCCTGCAAAACAGTCACCCGGTGAGATCGCAGCGAAACTGGGAGTACCTCCTTTTGCAGTCAGAAAGCTTCTCGTTCAGGCGGGTAACTTCACCCGGGAGCAGGTGGTTACGCTCTTGCAACAACTTCTGGAACTGGACCGGGCAGTGAAGAGGGGCAGGGTGGAGTTTTACCCGGGCATCGAGATGCTCCTGCTGGAGATGGTCTGGAAACCGGCACACAGGCACTAAAAAAAACCACCTCTACTGGCGGGTGGTTTTTTT
>NZ_JBNATZ010000052.1:0-12967 GCF_049701015.1 Desulfofundulus sp. | reverse complement strand
TGCGCACCGCTTATGAACTGGTTACGGGTGCCACCCTGTTTTCCCTGGACTTTGAGGAGGTCCGCGGGCTTGAAGGGGTGAAGGAAGCTTCCGTCAACCTGGCCGGGACGGAGTTGAAAGTAGCTGTGGCCCACGGGCTTGGTAATGCCCGCAAGCTCCTGGATGCCGTGGTGAACGGGGAAAAGGAGTGCCATTTCATCGAAATCATGTGCTGCCCCGGCGGGTGTATCGGTGGCGGCGGCCAGCCCGCCCCCGTGCACAACGATACCCTGGCCAGGCGTATCGCGGCCATCTACCAGGTCGACCGGCAGATGCCGCTGCGCAAATCCCACGAAAACCCGGCCGTACAGGCCCTGTACAGGGAGTTTCTGGGCGAGCCCTTGAGCCACAAATCCCACGAGCTTCTGCACACCCATTATACTCCCAGGGAGCGGTTTTAGCCTGAAAAACGGCCTTCCGGGCAAATATGACAAAAACCGGGAGTCCCGGGTTGGTCCGGGACTCCCCGGGCACCCGTTGCCGGCTTCACTTCAACAGTTCAGCCAGGGGTTTGAATAGGGCTTCAATTGCTCTGGAAGGATTGGGCACTTTCACCCCCAGTACCTGCGGGATGCTCAAAGCCATGCCAATGGCCAGGTACACCGAAAAGGCTGCCAGTTCCCGCCACATCTTCTTTTTCACCAGGCCGGGTACTTCGAAAAGGATTATACCGGTAAACAATACGATCAGCATGAGGACCACTTTTTCCATCCCCCCGGTTATTCTTCCGGTACGCTGGCCCGTTTGGTTAACAGGCCGATTTCCCTGATATGTGCTTCCACGGCAATGTTGACGTCTGCCCTGGTGAATTCCTCATCCCATCGGTATTTCAACTTCCGCCACTCCTTCTTGTATTTCCGGTGGAAGGCTTCGCCAAAACCAAAAATATCCACGCCGTATTCGTACTGGGCTTTTTCCAGGGCGATGGACGCCCGTTTTTTAATTTCATCGGCCATTTCATCTTCCAGGGCTTTTATTTTTTCGGGCCTGGCCAGATCCTCGCGGCTTTGCTGTTCCACCATATCTCCTTCCACTTTAATTTTCACGTCGAACCGCAGGTGTTCCCCGTCATACGCCGGCACAATTTTTGTACTCCCCCGGCGGATCCAGATGGAGACATCCTTATCCGGCTCACCCGGGCTGGGTACGGTAACCTCCCCCTTCATGATCTTGCCTTTAAGCCACATTAGGCCCCTGCATTCGTAGGGGTTAAGCCAGCCGACCAGTTTATCCTCTTTAAATACCGCCACACCCGCCAGCCCCACCTGTTTCTCGGGTGGGGGCTTCTTCTCCCGGCCCGGTTCCGGCGTAACCCCTGCCTCTTTGACTTCCACTGCGGTGACGGCCGGCTGCACCCCCCTGCTGGCCAGCATTTCAGCCAGTTCCCTCAGTTGAACGGAATAGCCGGTTTTCATCCTTTCCAGAAAACCCGCTGCCTGCGCCGATGTCTTCTCCAGACTGGAGTAGGCTTCCAGAAAATCCTTCGCTTCACCTTTGCTTACCATAACCCACATGGTTTCCCGTGGCTGCCTGTCCCGCTGAAAGAAATTGGTGGCCATAGCCGTTCCTTTTCTGGCCATTTCCTCTCCAAAGACCAGGATGATGCTGTGGCCCCAGTATATTTCGCGGGGGACCTTCATGGCCAGGTATCTTTCCGCTTCCTGAATGGTCCTGCCTTCCGCAGAAACCACCCAGCTGGCTGGTTCTTTCCCCCTGCCGCCCGCTTCACCGCCGGCAGTAAAAGCACCCGGCCTCGCAATTTGCAGAGTCAGCCTTATTTTGTCTTCCTTTGTCCAGTCCACTCCCGTTCCCAGCACAATCGCCACTTCGGTCAGTTCCTTGCGGCTCCAGCAGCCTTCTGTAAGACCGGTGAGAAGCAGCATGATGAGGAGGATGGCGATTTTTTTAATCAGGAGCTTTTCCCTCCTTTTCCCCTGGCCAGGGCAACCACCAGCAGTAGAAGCGGGATCCCTGCTTCAAAGATACTGAGGGCGTAGAATGGCCACACCCTGCCTATAAAATCGAGCATGTCCACGATACCTTCGTGTATAAGGATGGACAGTGCCACCACGATCACTCCCACCGGCAGCACCAGCGGCCGGTAATCCTTCAACTCCAGCCACTGGGCGCTGCCCAGGACGGCTGCGTAGTAGAAGATCCCCACTTTGGCGAAACCTCCCAGCATCCAGACCGCCACAATGACTGATTCCAACCGTTCCAGGAAGTTGGCGATGGAAACCACCCTTACGGCGTTGAAAGTAGGGAAAATCCAGTGTGCCGAGACGTTGGGGCCAAAAATAGCCAGCACCACCACTACGGTTACCAGCAGGAAGAAGCCGGTAAATAGAGTCGACAGGGCGGCCACCCGGTGGGCTGCCTCCGGCCGGTTGAGATAAGGGATGATCATGGCGAAGATTACTATTTCCCCCATCCAGCTGGTAAGCACAACAGCCCCTTTCAAAATAGCGACGAAATCCTTATCAAAAACCGGCAACAGCCTGGTCATTTCCATTTCTTCAGTTGCCAGGATGAAAACGACGAGCAGCAGCCCCAGAACCAGGGGCAGGAAAAGCTGGTTGTAACGGCTCAACACCTCGAGTCCGTTGCGGACGGCATAGGCCAGCACGGCAGTCCCCACAATGTGAAACACAATGATCGGTGTGTCGGGCATCAGGGCTGAAACGAGGAAGGAGCCGAATTCCCTGGTAAGCAGGGCACTCGAGTGAAGGAGCCAGCAGATGTACAGAAAGCCGACCACCTTGCCCGGCACCCTGCCCAGTATTTCTTCCGCATATTGAAAAAGGGTTTGGCCCGGGAACCGGAGCCCGAGGCCTGTCACCAGTCTGGCTATCAGCAGTCCCGCCATGGTGGCGATGATGATGGAAAGCCAGGCGTCCCGGGCGGCATGCTTCATGATAATCGCGGGAGCGGTAAGGATGGCCGTGGATAAAACCATGCTTATCATCAATAAAGTGGCCTGCCTGCTGTCGATCTTACCCTGTTCCAGCATAAGACCATCAACCTTCCGGCCGGGTTTCCGGCGGGGCAGGTTTTAACCCCTGCTCCTGTCTTTTTTGATTCTGCCTGGCGATCAGCCGGGGACGCGTAAACATGGACCACAGTGGTGCCCGGATGAGCACATCTTTTAAATCAACGCCCGTTGTGGGGACCACCGGGGAGAGATACGGGACTCCGAAGGAGCGCAGGGTACACAGGTGGATGCCGATAAACGCCAGCCCGCTGATCAATCCAAATAATCCCAGGGAAGCTGACAGGAACATGATTATAAACCTCAACAACCGGAAGGCGATGCTGGCACTGTAAGTAAAGGTAAAGGAAGCTATTCCGGTGAAGGCCACCACAATGACGGTGGCGGCGGCCACCAGGCCGGCCCTTACGGCGGCTTCCCCGATGACCAGGGCACCTACTATGCTCACCGCCTGGCCGATGGGCCGCGGGAGGCGTATGCCGGCTTCCCTTAAAATCTCGAAGGTCATTTCCATGAGCAGCACCTCCACGAAGACCGGGAAGGGGACTGCCTCACGCTGACCGGCGACACTCAGCAGGAGCGTGGTGGGAAGCAGTTCGTGATGGAAGCTGACCACGGCAATATAGAGTGCGGGAAGCGTGAGCGATGCGATCACGCAAAGAAACCGGATCACCCGTACAGCCGTGGTGTACAGGAAGCGTTCGTAATAGTCTTCGGGAGCATGGAGATATTCCACGAACAGGTTGGGTACTGTCAGGGCGAAGGGTGTTCCGTCAACCAGGATGGCCACCCGCCCTTCCAGCAGCATGGCTGCCACCCGGTCCGGTTTTTCCGTGTGGTTGACCGTGGGAAAAGGGCTCCAGGGATTCTCTTCAATGAGTTCCTCTATGTAGCCGCTTTCCAGGACGGCGTCGACCTTTATTTCCAGCAGCCTGTCTTTTACTTCCGCGACCAGCTTTGGGTTGACAATGCCTTCTACATAGATGACAGCCACATCGGTGTTGGTAATCTCACCCAGTTTTAAGACCTCGATTTTCAGATTCGGGCTGTTTATTTTACGCCTGAGGAGGGCCGTATTGGTCCGCAGTGTTTCCACAAAGGATTCCCGCGGCCCCCGTACCGTGGGCTCCGCTTCCGGTTCTGTAATAGCGCGCGAAGCCCAGCCTTTTGTACCATTGACAATGGCGATGTCGTGCCCGTCCACCAGTAAGACGCTGTCCCCTGAAAGAATGGCCCGGATGACATCTCGCAACTTACTGGTCTGCTGGAGTTCATTTACACACAACCCCCGCTGCTTGATGAATTCCAGAGCCCCGGTTTTGCTGATTTCCCGGCCGGGTACGGCCATGGGCACTTCCAGAGCCAGTGCCTTTGTTATTTGATCACTTACCTGACTCTTGTCCGCCAGGCCGTCCGTGTAGATCAGGGCCAACCTGATCTGCTCGTTCTGGGCAAGGATAAATTCACGGTAAACAACGTCACTGCATCTGTCCAGGATGGTTTTGATCATTTTAAGGTTGGCATCCAGGTCCGGGCTTAAAACCTGTTCTTTCCAGGATGTGTCCTCAGGGTTGTTTTTTTTGAGCCGGCTTGCCGTCTGCTTGTCCCGGTTCATTAACCTGGCTCTGAGTGGCTTGATAAATCTGGCCATAACCGCACCTGCTTTTCGGATGAATCAGGGATATTGTACCTCGTCTGTATAGTATCTGCCTCCGGAGGTACTTTATACTATAACCTGGTTTCAGGTTTCTCCAAAAAGACACCATATTCCGCTCATATGATAGGAAAAGGGAGGAAAAGCTCCTCCCTTTTAACAAATTTATAACAGGCAATTGTTATTTAAAAACAGCTTCGGCCACAATCTCTGTCAGCCTTTATTTCCCAGCAGGCGGTTACAGAGCTCCCGGTCTGTGAGGAAACTTTTGAAAATGGTGGCTGAAAGGCCGTTGCTTACCTGGTGGGGCCAGGCTACATAAAGGTGGTAACGGATTTGGAGCTCCGGGATTATTACCCGGGCCACTTTACCTGTGGCCAGGGATTCGTGGACCATGCGGCTGGAAACCGCGGCTATCCCCAGCCCCGCTTGGACCGCCCGCACCATGGACTGGTTGCTGCCAAGTTCCAGGATGCCGGGAAAATGTTCCACTGTGACGTTATGTTCTGCCAGTTTGGCTTCCAGGGCCTGCCGGGTACCCGAACCACTTTCCCGGATTATCAATGGCTCGCGGACCAGTTCCTCAAGGGAGATATTGCCACCTGCCCACGGATGCCAGGAAGGGACTATAAAAATTAACTCGTCCTCCAGCCAGGGGTGGTACTCAATACCTTCTCCGCCTGCTGCCGTCCCGAGCACACCCAGGTCGATCTCCCGGTCTCGCAACCAGCGTGCCACGGTAGTGCTGTTGCCCACCTGCAGGCTTACACGCACTCCCGGATACTGTTCCCGGAAACCGCCGATAAAAATAGGGAGCAGGTATTCGGCAGGCATGCTGGTGGCCCCCAGCATGAGATGACCGCTTTTGAGGCCCTGGAGTTCATTGACCATGGCCCGGATCTTCCGGTAGTGGCGTACCACCTGTTTAATTTCCGGGTACAGAAGCCTTCCTGCTTCAGTAAGCAGCACCTTTTTTTCATTTCGCTCCAGAAGCGTGACGCCCAGCTCTTCCTCCAGCGCTTTAATCTGGAAGCTGACCGCGGGCTGGCTCATCCCAAGCTGTGCGGCTGTTTTGGTAAAATTGCGCAATTCAGCGACCAGTAAAAAGGCTTCCAGCTGTTTTATGTTCATGGAAAGTTGCAACACCTTTCGCGAGCTGATTACCAGGAATATTCAGACGAAAGAAAAAAGAGTGCCTGGAGACGACTACCGCCCGGGGTAATTATGTGACAGTATCGTTCTTTCTATATAACAAACTGAAAATCCTGCTCAGGGTCCGCTGTTGTGTATTTGCCTTTGACAGGACGGTAAGGACAAATATAATTTAGGGTGTATACACGCAAGGGTTAACTTTTGAAAATTTAAGGAGCGGTTTAATCTTGAGCAAAGAGTTTCAGCGGTATGTAGTTACCCGCGTAAAACGGGCCATCGTAGACTACGGCATGATTTCAGATGGGGACAGGGTGGCGGTTGGCCTTTCAGGGGGCAAGGACAGCAGCGTGCTTTTGCACACTCTGAATATTATACGGCGGGTGGCACCCATTGAATATTCGCTGCACGGGATCTATGTGGATGCCGGTTGGAACATGGAAGTCAACGTGTTGCGGGAGTTTTGTGAAAATGAAGGTGTGCCTTTTTATTATAAACCCACCAACATTGCCGAAGTTGTTTTTGACATCCGGCGGGAGAAAAACCCCTGTGCCCTGTGTGCCAACCTGCGCCGGGGTGCTTTAAACAATACCGCCCTGGAGCTGGGGTGCAACAAAGTGGCCCTGGGACATCACCTGGATGATGTGATTGAAACCTTTTTCATGAGTCTTTTTTACACCGGGCAGTTTCGCACTTTCTCTCCCGTTACTTACCTGAGCCGCAGCGGTATTACCATGATCCGTCCGTTAATTTATTTAACTCAGGAACATGTGGGTGAAATGGCCCGTCAAAAAAAATTACCCGTTTTGAAAAATCCTTGTCCCGTCAGTGGGAAGACCAGGCGACAGGAAATGAGGGAACTTGTGGCGGATCTGCTCGTTAGATATCCCGACCTGCACATTCGTTTTCTCAATGCTCTCAAAACGGCAGATTTACGCAACCTGTGGCCGGTAACAAAGTAAAAAGGCTTCGTTCAACAAAGATTATTCAGAGGTAACTTTCAATTTTATTGAAAAGTTCCACAAAGCATTAAAGTCTCATTTTCGTTCAATTTACAAAATTACTATTTTGGTTGATGGGCGGAGTTTCTATTTACTCACACTTTTCACCCCTTTATAATGAAAGAAAAGAAATGTGTATGTATTGTAATGTTGCATAATTATGTTTAAGTTTTCGTTTAATTTGCTCCAAAGAGGGGTGAAAATGTGGGACTGCTTACTAACTTTTATAACCCGAATGCGGTAGCCGTCGTTGGTGCCTCAAAAAAACCCGGTAAAGTAGGTCACTCCATCGTAAAGAACCTGATTGAGTCGGGATTTCAGGGGAAGATTTATCCGGTCAATCCCAGGGAGGAGGAAATTGAAGGCTTAGCAGTTTACCCCTCGGTTACGGAAATTCCGGAACAGGTGGATCTGGTTGTTATAGCTGTCCCTGCGGCCAGAACCCCTGACGTAGCCAGAGACTGCGGGAAGAAGGGTGTCAGGAACCTGGTAGTTGTTACCGCGGGGTTCAAGGAAATCGGCAAAGAGGGCCTGGATCTGGAAAAAGAACTGGTCTCCATTTGCCGTCAGTATGGAATGAGGATGCTGGGTCCGAATTGCGTCGGTATGATGGATACCCATACGCCTATCAACGCTTCTTTTACCAGGACTTCCCCCTTGAAGGGTGATATAGCCTTCCTCTCCCAGAGCGGTGCCACCCTGATTGCCATCCTGGACTGGAGCCGTTCCGCAGGGTTGGGTTTCAGCAAGATGGTCAGTCTGGGTAATAAGGCGGACCTCTCGGAAATCGATTTCATTGCCGAAGCTGCCGAGGACCCCTATACCCGTGTAATCGCCTGTTACCTGGAGGACGTGGCCGACGGGCCCCGTTTCCTGGAAGTGGTCCGCGAGGCCACCCGTAAAAAACCCGTAATCATACTCAAATCCGGTACCAGCCAGGCAGGTGCGCAGGCCGCTTCTTCCCATACCGGTGCCCTGGCGGGAAGCGACCTGGCCTACGATACGGCCTTCCGTCAATGCGGCGTAATCCGCGCCCGGACTATGACCGAGCTCTTTGAGCTGGCCATCGCTTTTTCCCGCTGTCCCGTCCCGGCCGGCAGGAAGGTGGCCATTGTGACCAATTCGGGAGGGCCGGGTATCGTGGCCACGGATAATGTGGAAGCCAGGTCCCTGACCATGGCCCGGTTTACCAGGGAAACCATTGAAGAATTGCGCGGGGGTTTACCCGCCGAGGCCGCCCTTTACAACCCGGTGGACGTGCTGGGTGATGCCGGAGCGGACCGTTATCGTTTCGCCATGGAGAAGGTTCTGGCCGACCCCAACGTGGACAGTGTTGTAGTCCTGATGTGTCCCACCGCCGTGGCCCAGCCCCTGGAAACCACCCGGGCCGTAATAGAACTGCAGAAGAAATACCCGCACAAGCCGATTATGGGCGTTTACCTGGGCGGCGAATCCATGGCTGAGGGTACGCGGCTCATGTCCGAAGCGGGCATCCCCTGCTTTACCTTCCCTGAGCCTGCTATTGCAGCCATCAACGGGCTGGTCAGTTATGGTGAATTTCGCAATGCCCCGGTGGGAGAAAGTGATCTGGTCTACCCCGATGTGGATAAGAAAACGGTGAAGGCCGTATTTTACGATGTTATGCGGGATAACCGCCTGGTGCTGCTGGGCAGCGAAGCGGCAGCCGTGGCCAGGGCTTACGGCATCCCTGCAGCTCCCATATCCCTGGTTACCTCACCTGAGGAAGCTGTGGAGGAAGCCGAAAAGATGGGCTACCCGGTGGTGCTCAAGGTGGCTTCTCCCAAGATCCTTCACAAGACGGACGTGGGCGGTGTGAAAATCGGCCTTGATTCCCCGGAAGCAGTACGCAAAGGTTTTATTGAAATTATGGAGAACGTCCACCGCCTGCTGCCCCAGGCTGTGGTCTACGGCATAGAGGTACAGAAAATGATGCCCGGGGGTGTGGAGCTTATCATCGGCATGACCAGGGACGTCCAGTTCGGCCCGATGATTGCCTGCGGTCTGGGTGGTATCTACGTCAACCTGCTTAAAGATGTTGCCTTCCGACTGGCCCAGGGTTTAACCCGGCGGGAGATTGAGACCATGCTTTCTGAGACTAAAGCCTTTACCCTTCTGCGGGGTTACCGGGGCGAGAAACCGTCCGACCTTCCGGCGCTGGTGGAGGCCATCGGGCGTACGGCCCGGCTGGTACTGGACTTTCCGGAGATCAATGAGATCGACATTAACCCCGTCTTCGTTTATAACCAGGGCTTAAGTGCCCTTGATATTAAAATTACCATATCGTGAGGTGTGGTCCTGATGAAAAATTTGTACATTATGGGTACTCCGGCCAGCGGTAAAACGGCCCTCGCTCTGGGCCTGGCTCAAAAATTGCAAAAAGAGGGGTTCCGGGTCGTCTACTTCAAACCCATCGGGAGCCCTTCCCGGGGAGTTGAACGTGTGGATGAAGATGCCGTTTTAATGCGTGAAGTGCTGGGGATGGATGTCCCTCTGGAATTGATGGTACCCCGGATGATCGGGCCTTCCTATCTGTCGGGGAACGGCTGTAAGGATGCCCTTTCGAGGGTTCGCGCAGCTTACGAACAGATCTCCGCGGGCGCCGATGTTGTGATTATCGGAGGGGCGGTCTACCCCTACGCTTACGCCGCCTGCGGGCTCGACGACATTACCCTGGCCGGACAACTGAATGCTCATGTATTGCTGGTGTTTAACGTTGAAAATGATTTTGGCTTTGACCGGGCACTCTTCTTCAACCGCAGCTTCACCGCGGCGGGGGTTAACCTTTTGGGGAACATCTTTAATAACATTCCCCGCCCTCTCCTGGCCAAGATCGAGGGGGTTTACAGGCCTCTTTTAGAGGAGCGTGGATACCGTACTCTGGGTATAATCCCGCGCCGACCGGAAATTGCTTCTCCTACTGTGGAAGAATACTACGAAGTTCTGGGCGGGGAGATCCTTACCGGTAGTGAAAATCTTAAGCGCCTGGTGGAAGATGTGGTTGTGGGGGCCATGACTGCCGAAAGCGCCCTGACCTATTTCCGCCGTACTGCGGATAAAGCGGTGATCCTCGGCGGCGACCGGGCCGACGTTGCCCTGGCCGCGCTGGAAACCAGCACTTCAGTGCTGATCCTGACAGGCGGCCTTTATCCCGATGTCAAGGTCATTGCCCGGGCGCAGGAAAAGGGAGTCCCCTTGATCCTGGTTCATTACGACACCTATACCACCATTGAGAAGATCAGCCAGCTGTCCCGCCGTCTTAAGCCGGGGGATACCACCGGGATCAAGGTGGCTCTGGAAAATGTGGAACAGTACTGCCAGTGGGAAGCCATTGTGGAGGCGTTGCGCTGATCAGGGACGGCCAGTTGCACCGCCGGTTAGGCAACCGGCGGTATTTTTAATGCCATGGGAGCCGGGCTGTCCAGGCATTTCCTTGACAAAGGGACGACACCCCTATATAATGAGTTTTGTTAAATTAAGGGGTGCTTAACATGCGGATTGATGTGTCGGATTTAAAAAAGAGCCCCGGGGAGAGCATCCAGGTGGAACTCTCTTCTCCACTGCCGGAATTTGAATTCAACGGAGAAAAGTTGATCTTCAACGGTCCTGTCCGTGCTTCCCTGGAGGTCACCAATACGGGGAAAGCCCTTCTGGTGGAGGGAGAGGTCAGAGGTGTGCTGGAGGTCCGCTGTGCCCGTTGTTTGGAGCCTTTTCGCTGGCCGGTGGAAACCACACTGAACGAGGTATATTATCCTGCAGACAATGAAGAGGCGGCTGTAGTAGATCCGGCTGAGGAAGAATATCAGGAGTGGATTCCTTTCACCGGGGATGTCCTGGATGTTACGCCGGAAGTTTTGAAGAGCATTATGCTGGCATTGCCCATGCGCTTTCTCTGTGACGAGAATTGCCGCGGTCTCTGTCCCCGGTGCGGTCGGAACCTGAACGTGGCTGAATGCTCCTGTCCCGGGGAAGATGTAGACCCGCGCCTGATGGTACTCAAGGACATGTTCAAGGATGTCAACCGGTAAAAAGGGGGGTGGAGTTTTATGGGTGTCCCGAAGAGGAGAACTTCCAAGCGGAGGGCCAGAATGCGGCGGGCTCACTGGAAGATAGAGGCGCCGGGGTTGGTGCGTTGTTCCCAGTGCCATGCCCTGATTTTGCCTCACCGGGTCTGTCCGGAATGCGGTTATTATAAGGCAAAAGAAGTGGTGAAAGTTCAGTAGGTACTGTCTTGAAACCGGAGACGAAACGGGTTTGCTCGTCCCTGGTCCGGTAGTTAAGCGACAAGGCATATTAGTAATCAGCAGATCCGGTACGGGCAGGAAATTTTTTCTGCCTGGCCGGAAAATTTTTTGCCCTGGAAGAGTTGCTTTATTTTGGCATTTACGTTATACTTAAATTAGTACCTGGTGCTAAAACTCTGGTGATGGGCAATGTCCAGGAGTCATACGGGAAAATTGAAGCGCCAGCAACTGGTTGCACGTTATCTTAGCGGTAACCCTTTTCTCACTGACGAGGATCTGGCCGCTATCCTCGGGGTCAGCGTGCAGACAATCCGGCTGGACCGCAGTGAGTTGCATATCCCGGAGAAGCGGGAACGTCTGGAACAGGTGGCCCGTGGCGTGTACGGCCAGCTCCGGGCTCTGAGTGAAGCCGATCTGGTGGGTGAACTGGTGGAACTGAACATTGGTAAATCTGGTGTTTCTATATTGACCGTTACAGATGAGATGACCGTCAAACGTACCCGTGTGGTCCGGGGGGATTATTTGTTCGCCCAGGCCAACTCCCTGGCGGTGGCTTTATGCGAGGCCGGGGTTGCCCTTACAGGTACCACCAAGGTAAGTTTCCGGCGGCCGGTCTTCAGCGGGGAGAGGGTGGTGGCAAGGGCGTTTGTGAGGCGAAAAAAAGGCAATAAATATATGGTAAGGGTTGCCTCAAAAGTCAATAACGAAGTAGTACTGGAAGGAAAATTTCTTATCTTCGCCATAGCAGAGGAGGTTTGGCGGCAGTGAAAATTGCCGTTGACGCCATGGGCGGTGACCATGCACCGGCAGAGATCGTGCGGGGGGCGGTCGAGGCGGCCCGGGCATACCGCCAGGAGATTATCCTGGTGGGGGACCGGGATAAAATTCTGGCCGAACTGGGCCAGTTAATCCCGGAGCAAATTGAGGTGTTTCACGCCCCGGAAATCATTTCTATGGAGGAACAGCCGGCTGTAGCGGTCAGGAGAAAGCGGCAGTCTTCCATTGTGCAGGCTGTCAGGCTGGTTAAGGAAGGGCGGGCGGCAGCCCTGGTTTCTGCCGGCAGCACGGGAGCAGCCATGGCCGCTTCCCTTCTGGGTTTGGGACGCATCCAGGGAATTGACCGTCCGGCCATCGCCGGTCTTTTACCACGGAGCGGGGGAGTCACCGTTCTTTTAGATGCGGGAGCCAACGTGGATTGCAAACCTCACCACCTGTTGCAGTTTGCCATTATGGGTTCCCTGTATGCCGAAAAAATTCTTGGCGTTTCCCGGCCCCGGGTCGGCCTTTTAAATGTGGGTGAAGAAGAAACAAAGGGTAATGAACTGACCCTGGCCACCTTTCCCCTCCTGCGCCAGGCAAAAATTAATTTTATAGGCAACGTGGAGGGGCGGGATATTTTCTCCGGGACGGTAGACGTGGTGGTTTGCGATGGTTTCGTGGGGAACATTGTTTTAAAATCAGGAGAAGGGCTGGCTATGGCACTGCTCGGAATGATCAAGGAGGAAGTTACCAGGAGCTGGCTGGCGAAAATGGGTACGGCTATGGCCATTTCTGCTTTAAAGTCTTTTGAAAGGCGCATCGATTATGCAGAGTATGGTGGTGCACCACTTCTGGGTGTCAATGGAGTATCCATCATCTGTCACGGCAGTTCCTCTGCCCGGGCAATTAAAAACGCCATCAAAAGGGCCAGGGAAGCAGTTGAAACCGGACTGGTAAGCGCCATCCGGAGCAGTATTGAAGACAGCGCCGAACACCAGAAGGTGGGGGTAAATTAATGTCCAGTCAAATTTTGCCCGTGGGGATCTGGGGCACGGGTATTTACGTACCTGAACGGGTGCTTACCAATGCGGATCTCGAGCGTCTCGTGGATACC